>DATEMW010000516.1:0-13936 GCA_035275385.1 Candidatus Methylomirabilota bacterium
AGGCAGTGCTTCCAGATCACGACCGTCTGCGACAGGCCCTTGAGCCGCGCGAGCTTCACGAACTCGCTGCCCATCACCTCGAGGAGACTCGAGCGCACGAGCCGCATCATCCCGGCCACCAGGAACAGGCCGAGCGTGATCGCCGGCAGCACGTAATGGCTGGGCCCGCCCATCCGCGACGACGGCAAGAGACCGAGCTTGATGCTGAACACGTAGATCAGCACGATGCCGAGCCAGAACGACGGCGTCGCGATGCCGAGGACAGCAATCGCGCCCGAGATGCGGTCGACCATCGTGCCGCGGTACACCGCCGCCAGCACGCCGAGCGGAATCGCGATAACGAGCGCGCCCACCATCGCCAGCGGCAGGAGCTGGAGCGTGTTCGGCAGCCGCTCGAAGAAGACCTCGGCGGCGGGCTTGCGGTAGCGGATCGACTCGCCGAGGTCGCCGCGCACCACGCCGGCGAGGAACAGATAGAGCTGCTCGTGAACGGGCCGGTCCAGGCCGAGCGCGCGCAGGAGGTGCGCGCGGTCCTCCTGCGTGGCGTCTTCACGCAGGAGGAGGTCGGCGGGATTGCCGCTCACCCGCGCCAGCGCGAAGATGATGAGCGCCAGCACGAACAACAGCACCACGCTCTGAGCGAGGCGCCGCAGGATGAAGCGCTGCACGTCGGCCTCGCCTCAGGGCCAGGACTTCTGGTCCGGGCGCGGCATGCGCTCGGTCACGTCGCCGAACTCGTGGCGCCCCGGAATCGGCTTGAAGTAGCCGACGCTCTTGGGGTTCACCGCCCAGGTGCCCATCCCCTCGATGATCGGCACGGCGATCCAGCTCTTGGTCACGAGCTCGATCATCCTGTTCGTCGCCGCCGTGCGCTTGGCGTCGTCCTTCTCGGCCACGATCGCCTCGTACGCCTTATCCGCGTCCACGCAGAGCGCCGGACACGTCTGCGGATCGCCGAACAGGTGCTGGACGCCCTTGGACACGAACGTGGTCGCGTAGCGCGGGATCGGCTCGGGGCGTCCGGCGGTGCGGTACATCGACGCCGTCCCGACCAGCCCTTTCTGCTCGCCGCGACCCATCGGATCGAACGCGCCCCACTCGACCGTTTTCAGCTCGACCTTCACGCCGATCTTCTCCCAGAAGCCCGCGACCGCTTCGCCGATCTGCACCATGAATGGCGTGCCCGGCAGCGCGGTGTTCCAGAACGTCATCTTGAAGCCGCCCGCGTGCCCGGCCTCGGCGAGGAGCTGCTTGGCGCGCGCTGGATCGTAGCGAAGCGCCGTGCGCGCCCAGTCCTCCCAGCGCGGCACGGTCATGTCACTCGAGTACTTGAAGGACGCGAACGGCAAGGGCCAGCGCGCTTCCTTGCCCATCACGTGATCGATGATCTGCTGCCGATCGATCGCCAGCGAGAGCGCTTCGCGCACGCGCACGTCGTTGAGGGGCGAGGCCTTCGCCTCCGGCTTGTAAAGCCCCCAGAACTGGTAGACGGCCTGCATCGTGCCCGGCACGCTGACGACCTTCATCCCGCCCGCGCGCGCCTCCTTGACGGCCTCGGGCCCGATGCTCGCGATCGCGGCCTCGCCGGTGCGCACCATCGCCAGCCGCGTGCTCTGCTCGGGCACCAGCAAGAGGGTCAACCGCTTGAACTGCGGCGTCCCGCGCCAGTGCGGCGTGGTGACGGCCTCGTACTCGATGCGGTCGCCCGGCACGCTGCGCACGAACTTCCACGGGCCGCTGCCGACGGGCTTGTCGCGAAAGCCCTTGGCGCCCACGGTCTCGATGTACTTCTTGGGCATCACCGAGCCTTCCATGAAGACCGCCCGCGAGAGGCTCGCCGCGAACTGCGGAATGACGCCCTTCGTGTAGACCCGGACCGTGAGGTCGTCGACGACATCGATGTGATCGATCGCCCGCCGCAGCGCGGCGGCGCCCGACGAGATCGACTCGGGCGACATCACGCGCTCGAGACTGAATTTCACGTCGGCTGCCGTGACAGGGTCGCCGTTGTGGAAGCGCTGGCCCTTGCGGAGATAGAAGGTCCAGCTCTTGCCGTCCGCGGCCTGCTCCCAGCGCTCCGCGGCGCCGGGGCCGATACCGCCGTTCTCGAGGTCGAAGCCGACCAGCGAGTCCCAGATCGGCGCGTGGTAGTGCGCGTGCGGCGCACGGGTGTCCATGATGGGGTCCATGACCTGGGCGCCCAGCGTGTCGAGCGCGATGACCAGCGTGTCCTTGTCGGCGGCCTGGGCCGACGAGAGCCCGCCCGCAACCAGAAGACCGCTGAGCGCCAGGGCCAGGGCCCGAAGGGTCCAGGATCGATAGGCGCGCATCTTTTCTCCTTGATCTGTGAGGCTCTGGAGTGGGTCGTGTCGAGCCGGTGCCGCATTCTTCACAACCCGACTACCCGGTGTCAAGCCGGCGGCATCCCCGGGGCGCCGCTGGACTTACGGCCTATTGCGCCGGCGTCCGGCATCGGATCAGATGGGGTCGTTGTGAGCCCTTTTTGACGCCTTCGGGCATCCCGTCCCCACGTGGAGGAGATCTGCGATGAAATCAGTCACAGCTGCGACCCTGAGCCTTGCCACCGCGCTGCTGATCGCCGCACCCGCCTATGCGCAAACACCGGCCGCGCCGCCGGCCGAACAGAAGCCGGCCGCCGCCCAGGTCAAGTCGGTCAAGGTTCACGGCACGATCGCCGCGGTCGACAAGGACGCGAAGACCATCACGCTCAAGGGCCCGAAGGGCCGCACGGTGACGCTCGACGTTCAGGATCCGCAGAAGCTCGATGCGGTCAAGGTCGGCGATCCGGTGGTGGCCACCTACTATGAAGCGGTCGCCATCGCGGTCAAGAAGTCGGACGCCGCGACACCGGGCGTGACGGTTCAGGAAAGCCGCGCGACGTCCAAGCCCGGCGAGAATCCGGCGGGCGCGGTCGCTCGCGAAGTCACCTTGACCGGCACGATCACCGCCATCGATCGCAAGGCGCCCTCGGTCACCGTGAAGGGCCCCCAGGGCCGAACCGAGACCGTCAAGGTGAAGGACGTCAAGAACATCAAGGACGTGAAGGTGGGCGACATGGTCGAGCTCACGTTCGCGCAGGCGCTCGTCGTGGCGCTCGACAAGGAGTCCGCGAAGAAGTAGCTAGCGGCGCTCGCCCAGTGTCCGGACGGCCCGGTTCTTCGCGACCGCTCGCTCGACGGCGCTGAACAGCGTCTCGTCGTCGAACGGTTTGGCGAGCACGTCGACGGCCCCCGCCTGCAGCGCGCGGACCTCGAGCGGCACATCGCCGTGGCCGGTGATGAAGACGATCGGGAGGTCGTGACCGCCGACCGTCAGGACATCCTGAAGGTCGAGACCAGTCTGGCCCGGCATCCGGACGTCGAGGACGAGACAGGCGAGCCGCGCGTAGTCACCGCGCTCCAGAAATCCCCGCGCCGATGCGTACGTCTCGACGCGGTAGCCCCTGGATCGGAACAGCCGGGACAGGCCTCGCCGCACGGACGGGTCATCGTCGATGACCGCCACGATCACGCCGTCGTTGGTCACTCGGACCTCGCGCCGGCTGTCGGGAGCGAGAAGTGGAAGGTCGCGCCCGCGATCGAGTTGTCCTCGGCCCAGATGAGCCCGCCGTGCGCCTCGATGATCGATTTCGAGATCGCCAGGCCCATGCCCATCCCGGACGGCTTCGTGGTGTAGAAGGGCTCGAAGACCAGGTGCTGCGTTCCCTGGTGAAAGCCGGTCCCGGCGTCCTGCACGGACACGTGGACGGCATCGACGTCGGTGTTTTCGGTCCGCACCGTGATGCTCCGTCCATCCTCGGCGCACTCGGCCATCGCCTCCATGGCGTTGAGCAAAAGATTCAGGACGACCTGCTGCAGCTGCACGCTGTCCCCGCTGACCAGCACCGGATCCGGGGCGAGCTCCAGCCGGACGGCGATGTTGCGAATGACCGCGTCGCTGGTCAGGAGCTTCGCCACGTCCCGGATCAGGACGTTGAGGTCGAGCGCCCTGAACCGGACGTCTTCCTTCCGCAACAGGCCGCGCAGCCGGCGAATCACCTCGCCCGCGCGCTTGTCGTCGTCGACGATGTCGGACAGGATGGCCCGGATCTCGGAAAGATCGGGCGGCGTCGCGTCGAGAAAGCGCAGCGCCGCCTGGGCGTTCGCGAGAATCCCGGTCAGCGGCTGGTTCAGCTCGTGAGCCAGCGACGCGGTCAGCTCGCCCATCATCGAGACACGGCTGAAGTGCGCCAGCTCCTGACGGCTCAGCTGGACCTCGAGCTCCGCGCGCTTGCGCTCCGTAATCTCGCTTCGCGAAACGACGGCGCCGCCGCCGGGCACGTTCAGCGGCACCACCGAGATCGCGAACCAGCGCTCGTAGCCTGACTCGCGGCAGGCGTACTCGAGCGCGAAGCTCGCGCTGGACCGGTCCAGCACCGCCTGGGTTCCGGCGAGCGCCTCGGCGGCATGGGGCACATCCTTGTCGGCGGCGTGGCGCCAGGCGTCGAGATAGCTCGTGCCCACGCAGGCCTCGGGCGCCCCGCCGTTCTCGCGCTCGAAGCGCATCCAGCCGTCGTTGACCGTGACGATCACGCCCTCGCGATCGAGCACCGCCACATCGCTCTTCAGCGACGCGAGGATGGCCGACTTCATCAGCTCGCTGGCGCGCACGGTGTCCTCGGCCTCCTGCTGCGCCAGCGCGTTCGCGAACACCTCGCCGACCAGACGCAGCCGCTGGACCAGCTCGTCCGGCCAGGCGCGCTCGACCGTGACCGTCACGAACGCGAGGCAACCGAGGATGCGGCCGCCGGCCACCATCGGAATCGAGAGGTTCGAACGAATGCCGCGCCGGCGAAACGTCTCGGCGTCGGTTCTCGCCTCCGGCGGAAGCTGGCCGGGGTGAGAAAAACCAACCGGCCGCTCGCGCAGGAGCTGCGCGTGGATCCACGGGAAATCTTTCCTGGGGTTGACCCGGGGCAACGGTCGCACTCGGGGAGCGCTCCACGTGTAGGCGACCGCGAACTCCTCGCCGGCGTCGCGCGAAAGGCGATAGAGCGTGACCCGGTCGAGCCCGAGGAATTCGCCAAGCTGTGCCACCGAGGTCTCGAGGGCGGTCTCGACCTCGTGGCTCGGGAGGTGAACGAAGGTGCTGGAGAGACGGACCAGCAGCTCCTCGAACCGCAGCCGATCCGCGAGGGCCTCGTTGGATCGGCGCCGCTCGTCGAAGACGGCGGCCAGACACATGAACGGGATCGCGACGACGAACAGGAGGATCTGAAGCGCGGTCACGCTGTCGGCCGATGGCATCGCGGTGGCCACCGAGCGCCCGTGCACGCTCACGACGATCGCCAGGAGCACCGTACACAGAAGCGAGAGACTGGCGCCCCCCGGACCGAATCGCACCGCCGCCCACAGGATGAACGGAAGGAGAGTCACGAGCGGTGTGTATGGCGCGCCCGGAATCGCGCTCGGACCGTGCACGAGGCCTTCCATGACGACGGCGCCGACGGTCGTCATCGCGAGCGCCAGGAGCCCGGCTTCGATATAGCGGCGCAGCGGGGTCTCCGGTCCCCAGCTCGACCGCGCCGTGACCACTCCGACGATGGCCGGCACGAGCGTGAGCTCCGTCAGCGCGTTGGCGATGAACCGGGTCCGCCACACCAGCCAGTACGGCGCCTGCTTGAGCTCGGAGACCACGGCCGCGTCCGCGAACGAGGACACGAAGGGGGCGATCAGCACCGCGCCCCCGATGAATACCGCCACGCGGCGCAAGGTGTCGAAGCGGGTTGGCGCGTCACTGAATCGGCGCACACAGACCGCGGCCACGAGGGCCTCGCTGCAATTGGTGGCGAAGAGCGCCAGCACGAGCACCGGCGGCAGCGGTGCGCCGAATTTGGAGGCGACGTGAGCGGGAAACGCTGCCAGCAGATAGATCCACCACCGCTTGACCGGCGTGAGCAACAAGGTGGCGGTCAGGATCGCGTTCGGCAGCCAGAGGACCGATGGCGTCGACGCCGGCAGTCCGAGGATGAACCCGGCGTTGGCGCCCACGTAGTAGGCGACGGCCACCAGAAGGGCGGTTCCCAGGACGCGAAGCGCCGACTGTCCCCGAGCGCCGAGCCCCGGCGAAGCCTCTTCGGTCACCGCGCCTCGAGCATTCATGCTTTCTCTGCTTTTCCAGCGGTCCGCGCTGTTGGGGCCGATCGTGTGAAGGCCAAATCTTACTCCTTCGGCCGGACCCTGTCAGCCCAACCTTGTCCCTAACTGGCGCACTCCCGGGGAGCCGTGCTACCCTCCTCGCCTCCGGAGCCGAATTCAATGATGACGAGGAGTTGGCGCGCCGCGTGACGAGCCTCGAGGTTCGAGACCCCCGTCTGACCGATGTCGTCGGCCCCGATGCGACCTTCGAGAAGGTCGCGGGCGACTGCCTGTTCACGGAAGGACCGCTCTGGCACCCGCGCGGTCGCTACCTGCTCTGGAGCGACATGCCGGGTGACCATCTGCGCCGATGGTCCGCGGCCAACGGGGTCACGACGTTTCGTAAGCCGTGCAACAAGTCGAACGGGCTCACCTGGGATCGTCAGGGGCGCCTGCTCGCCTGCGAGCACGCGACCAGCCACGTCACGGTCACGCTCGCCGACGGCTCCACCCAGCCGCTCGCCACCCACTGGACCGGCAAGGAGCTCAATAGCCCCAACGACATCGTGTGCGCGGCCGACGGCGGCATCTACTTCAGCGATCCGCCCTATGGCCGCGCCGAGTTCTTCGGCGTGCCAAGGCCACAGGAGCTGTCCTTTCAGGGTGTCTTCCGCGTCGGGGCCGATCCGCGGTCGCCGATCTTGCTCGCGGACGACTTCGACCGGCCCAACGGGCTCTGCTTCTCGCTCGACGGCCGGCGGCTGTTCGTGAACGACACCGCGCGCCAGCACATCCGCGTCTTCGACGTGAAGAGCGACGGCCGCCTGGCCGGCGGGCGCGTGTGGGCCGAGACGAAGGGCGAAGGCAAGGGCGCGCCCGACGGTATGAAGCTCGACTCGCAGGGCAACGTGTACTGCTGCGGACCGGGCGGGATCCACGTCTTCAACCCCGAGGCGGTCGATCTCGGCGTGATCCGCGTGCCCGAGTACACGGCCAACATGGCGTTCGGCGACGACGATCTGCGCTCTCTTTACATCACGGCTTCGACCTCGGTATACCGTATTCGCGTGCGTGTCCCGGGGCTGCCGGCGCTCTGAGCGACCCATCGCCGGGGCGAAACGACTCCCGATAGGAGGCTCTCTCATGCTGCACGTCTTCACCCTGTTCCTGGCCGTCGTGTTGGCGCTGCCGCTCGTCGCCGAGGCCCAGAAGCCGATCAAGGTCGGTATGCCGATGCCGCTCTCAGGGCCGCCGGCGCTCTTCGGCGAGCCCGCGTCCAAGGGCGCCCAGATGTTCGTCGAGGAGCTCAACGCGAAGGGCGGCGTGCTCGGCCGCAAGGTCGAGCTCCTGATCCGCGACTCCAAGGCCGACGCGAACGAGGCCGTGCGCGTCGCGCGCGAGCTCATCTTGAAGGAGAACGTCGACTTCCTGGTCGGCACCTTGACCTCGGCCGAGGGGCCGGCCGTGTCGGTCGTCGCCAAGGAGAACAAGATCGTCTTCATCGCGCCGATCCCGAAGACCGATCAGCTGACCGCGCCGGACAAGCTGCATCCCTACGTGTTCCGCGTGGCGGCGACCACCACGATGGAAGGGCGCAGCGCGGCCGAGATCGTGGCCAAGTGGCCGGTCACCAAGGTGGCGACGATCAGCTTCGACTACGCCTACGGCCAGGACGTGACCAAGGCCTTCATCGAGCACCTGAAAAAGATCAAGCCGAGCGTCGAGATCGTCGACCAGCAGTGGCCCAAGCTCGGTGAGCAGGACTACAACCCGTTCATCAACGCGCAGATGGCCAAGAAGCCCGAGGCGATCTTCTCGTCGATCTGGGGCGGGTTCTTCGTGACGTACTCCAAGCAGGCCAAGGCGCTCGGTGTCTTCGACGCGATCAAGTACAACTTCATCGGCGTCGGCGAAGCGGCGACGCCGGAGACGACCAAGTCGATGGGCGCCGACTACCCGGTCGGCATCTGGGGCAACTCCTACGACGCGTTCTACTGGGGCGAGACGGCGGCGCACCGCGACTACACGGCGCGCCTGTCGAAGTATCTCAAGGACGAATACCCGTCGTCGTGGGCGGTCCAGGGTTACATCGGCATGCAGTTCCTGACCGAGGCGATCAAGAAGGCCAACAGCGCCGATTCCGACAAGGTCGCGAAGGCGCTGCTCGGCCTCGCGGTCGAGACGCCGGTCGGCCCGCTCACGATCCGCGAGAAAGACCACCAGGCCAATCGCGGCCAGCTCTACGGCAAGACCGTGAAGGACCCGAAGTACCCCTTCGCGATCATGAAGCCCGTGACGTACGTCGATCCGTCGAAGTTCATGGACTAAGCGGGACTCTCCGTGAACGTGACTAGTGCCTGACGCGTCGTTTGTCTTCGCGCAGAGCCTGAGCGGCCTCACGGCCGCGATGTTCCTGTTCCTGATCGCGTCGGGCCTGTCCCTGATCTTCGGGGTCCTGCGCGTGCTCAACTTCGCGCACGGCACCTTCTACATGCTGGGCGCGTATCTCGCGTACCAGTCGATGCTATGGCTCGGGCCGGGCCCCGGGCGCTTCTGGCTCGCCGCCCTCGGCGCGGCCCTCGGGATCGCGCTGCTGGGCGGCGTCGTCGAGCGCGTGCTGTTTCGGCATCTCTACGGCAAGGAAGAGCTGTACCAGCTCCTGTTCACGTACGCGCTCGGGCTGATCCTGAGCGACGCGGCCAAGATCTTCTGGGGCACGCAGCAGAAGTCCGTCAGCCGGCCGCCCGAGCTCAGCGGCTCGTTCACGCTCTTCGGCGCGACGATCCCGCAATACAACCTGTTCATCATCATGCTCGGCCCGGCGATCGCGCTCGCCTTCTGGTTCGTGCTGCAGCGCACGCGGGCCGGCCGCTTCATCCGCGCCGCCGCGCTCGACCGCGAGACGCTCGGCGCGCTCGGCGTCAACGTCGACCGGCTGTACACGGGCGTCTTCATGCTGGCCTCGTTCCTCGGCGGTCTCGGCGGCGCCCTGATCAGCCCGATGCGCGCCACCACGCCGGGCATGGACACCGAGGTCATCGTCGAGGCGTTCGTGGTCGTCGTGATCGGCGGGCTCGGGTCGCTGTGGGGCACCTTCCTCGGCGCGGTCGTCTACGGGCAGGTGCTCTCGTTCGGCATCCTCTTCTTCCCGCGCTTCTCGATCTTCGCGGTGTTCGCCCTGATGGCGGCGGTGCTCATCATCCGCCCGTGGGGCTTGCTGGGTCGGCCGCTGCGATGACGCTGCGTGGACTCGCGGCGCTGGTCGTCTTCGCGGCGGCGCTCGCGGTGCCGGCCCTCGGCTCGCGCTTCTACACGTTCCTGGCCAACGACGTGATCATCTGGGCGCTCTTCGCCACCAGCCTCAATCTCCTGGTGGGCTACACCGGTCTCGTCTCCTTCGGCCACGCCGCGTACTTCGGCGTCGGCGCGTACGTGACCGGCATCTTGATGAAGAAGCTCGCGCTGCCGTTCGTCCTGGCCTGGCCGGCGGCGGGCGTGTTCGGCGCGGCGTGCGCGCTGCTCTTCGGCTTCTTCTGCGTGCGCCTCACCCGCATCTACTTCGCGATGCTCACCCTGGCGTTCGCGCAGATCGTCTGGGCGATCTGCTTCAAGTGGAACGAGCTGACCGGCGGCGAGCAGGGCATGCCCGAGATCCCCTACCCGGACTTCGGCTGGCTCGAGCGGCTCGGCGCCAGCGTGCCGCTGCTCGGCTGGCGGACCGCGGAGTACTTCTACTTCCTCACCGTGGTGCTGGTGGCGGTCTGCCTGTGGGTGCTCCACCGCATCGTCACCTCGCCCTTCGGCCGTATGCTCACGACGATCCGCGAGAACGCCGAGCGCGCCGAGTTCATCGGCGTCAACGTGCGCCGCTACGAGCTCGCCGCGTTCGTGCTGGCCGGCGCGTTCGCCGGGCTCGCCGGCGGGCTCTTCGGCATCTTCAACCGCGGCGTGTTCCCGGACTTCGCGTACTGGACGAAATCGTCCGAGGTGCTGATCATGACGCTCCTCGGCGGCATGGGCACCTTCTTCGGCCCGAGCATCGGCGCGCTCGTCCTGATCCTCCTGAACCAGCAGATCGTCTCCTACACCGAATACTGGCCGCTCGTGCTCGGGACCGTGCTGGTCGTGCTCCTGTTCGGCTTCCCGGGCGGCATCGCCGGCGCGATCGGCGCCCTGTCCGGCCGCGTCTTCCGTCGAGTGCGCAGTGCTTGAGGTGCGCGACCTCGTCAAGGTCTTCGACGGCTTCGTGGCCGTCGGCGGCGTGAGCCTGGACGTCCCGCGCGCCGGCATCGCCGCGATCATCGGGCCCAACGGCGCCGGCAAGACGACCCTGTTCAACCTGATCACGGGCCATCTCCGGCCCGATCGCGGCCACGTGAAGCTCAACGGGCGCGACGTCACGGGCATCGCGCCGCACGATCTCTGCCGGCTCGGCGTCGGGCGCTCGTTCCAGCGGACCAACATCTTCCCGCGCCTGACCGTGTTCGAGAACGTGCAAGCGGCCTTCTTGTCGCATCGCGGCCGCGGCTGGAATCTCCTGTCGCCGGTCGAGCGCCTCTACCGCGAGGAGACCTTCGCGCTGCTCGAATCGATCGGCCTCGGGGACCGCGGCAGCGAGGTGGCCGGGTTCCTCTCGCACGGTGCTCAGAAGCAGCTCGAGCTCGGGCTGGCGCTGGCACTCGAGCCCGAGATCCTGCTGCTCGACGAGCCGACGGCCGGGATGTCGGCGACGGAGACCCGCGAGGCGATCCGGCTGATCGAGCGGATCGCGCGCGAGCGCGGGCTCACCTTGCTGTTCACCGAGCACGACATGGAGGTCGTGTTCTCGATCGCCGAGAAGATCACGGTGCTCCACCAGGGCCGGGTGATCGCCGATGGCACGCCGGCCGAGGTCCGGCGCGACGAGTCCGTCCGCCGCGTCTATCTCGGGGAGCGCCACTGATGGCCGCGACCTCCCCGGCGATCCTGGGGGTCGAGGACGTCCACACGGCCTATGGCCTGTCCCGCGTGCTCTTCGGCGTGTCGCTGCGGGTGGCGCCCGGCGAGTGCGTGTGCCTGCTCGGCCGCAACGGCGTCGGCAAGACGACCACGATGCGGTCGATCATGGGGCTCACGCCGCCGTCGAGCGGCCGGATCGTGTGGAAGGGGCGCGACATCACGCGCGAGGCGCCGTTCCGCACGGCCGCGCTCGGGATCGGGTTCGTCCCGGAGGATCGCCGGATCTTCGCGGACCTGACCGTGTGGGAGAACCTCGACGTCGCCGCGGCGCGGGTGCGCCCGGGCGGGTTCACCACCGAGCGGGTCTTCGACCTCTTCCCCGCGCTCCGGCAGCTCAGCGCGCGCGCCGGCGGTTTTCTGTCAGGCGGCGAGCAGCAGATGCTCACGATCGCGCGCACCCTGATGGGCAACCCGGAGCTGCTCCTGCTCGACGAGCCCTCGGAGGGCCTGGCGCCGCTGATCGTCGACCATCTTCAGGTACAGATCGCGCGGCTCAAGGACGAAGGCCTCACGATCCTGCTCGCCGAGCAGAACGTGGAGTTCTCGCTGAACCTGGCCGACCGGGTCTACGTCCTCGAGAAGGGCCACATCCGCTACGAGGGCAGCGCGCGCGAGTTCCGCGACAACCCGGCGATTCGCCAGCAGTATCTGGCGCTCTAACCGCTCTCGTCGAGCTGCGCGAAGTCGGCCGCCGCGGGCGGGCGAAAGATCAGGTCGCCGGCCAGCCACAGCGCCTTCGTCAGCGGATAGGACAGGATCGGGGTCGCGATCATCTGAACCGCGCCGACCCAGATGATCGCCGGCCACGGCGGGCGCGGCCAGGTCGCCAGGAGGACCACCCCCAGCAGCAGGGCGAAAAGCACCTCGGTGGCCATGAAGTTCAGGAGGTACGCGCCGAGCCAGTAATCTTCTTCCTCGTTGCGGTCGAAACGGAAGCCGCAGGCGTCGCAGCGTTGCCGCTGGGCGAACCACCCGTCGAACATGCGTCCCCGACCGCAAACCGGACACCGTCGTCTCAACGCACGCCCGAGCAGCTCAGCCGTGGTCACGCCCTTGCCGCTTGCTGCGGCGGCGACGGGCGTCGGCGAGAGAGACATGGGCTCCACACCCTTAGGACGCGGCCAAGGCCGCGATCGTTGCCTCCGGCGTGAGCTTGACACCTCCGTCGGCGCGCTTCACGCTTTCGGTAGGCGTTCGGTCCGCCACCCATGGCCAGCCGCGCTTCGAAACGGGTCGTCTATGCCGCGCTCGCCGGTAACCTGCTCGTCGCAGCGACCAAGTTCGTCGCCGCGGCGCTCACCGGCAGCTCGGCCATGGCCAGCGAGGCGGTCCACTCGCTGGTCGACACCGGCAACGAGGTACTCCTGCTCCACGGCCTTCGGCGCGCGGCGGTGCCTCCCGACGAACAGCACCCGCTGGGACACGGCCGCGAGCTCTATTTCTGGAGCTTCGTCGTCACGATCGTCATCTTCGCCCTCGGGGCCGGGGTCTCGCTCTACCAGGGGGTGCGCCACGTCCTGGCGCCCGCGCCCATGTCGAACCCGGTCGTGAACTACGTCGTCCTCGGCCTGGCCGCCGTGTTCGAGACCGGCTCGTGGCTCGTCGCCATCCGGGAATTCCGCGCGGGCAAGGGACGGCGCGGGTACATCGAGGCCGTTCAGCGCAGCAAGGATCCGACGGTGTTCGTGGTGCTCTTCGAGGACACCGCCGCGCTGATCGGGATCGGGATCGCGCTGGTCGGGATCGCCGCGAGCGAGGTCCTGCACCTCCCGGTGCTCGACGGCGCCGCCTCTATCGGCATCGGCCTGCTGCTCGGCGCCGTGTCGATCTTCCTCGCCCGCGAGAGCAAGGGCTTACTGATCGGCGAGCCGGCCGACTCGTCCGTGGTCGCGTCGATCTGCGCGATCGCCCGCGAGCACCCGGGCGTCGAGCGCGCGGACGGCCTGTTCACGGTTCATCTGGCTCCCGAGCAGATCGTCGCGGCGATCACGGCGGACTTCACCGATACCCTGTCGGCCGCCGACGTGGAGACGGCCGTCAGCGCCATCGAAGACCGCGTACGGGCCAAGCATCCCGACATCATCTTGCTGCTGGTCAAGCCGCAGGGCAGCGCGGTGCTGGCGCGCGTCCGGAGTGGGGGCTCGCAAAGCCAGTAGGTCGGCGTGAAGCCCGACAGCCGCGGTCATGAAGACGCGATATGCTGAGCGGGCCATGTTCCCGTATCGCGACGAGAACCTGACCCAGCGCACGCCCATCGTCAACTACCTGCTGATCGCCCTGAACGTCATCGTCTGGCTGTTCGTCGAGGGCGCGGGCTCTCCGCTGGCGCTCGCGCGGGCCGTGTGCGACCTCGGGCTGATCCCGGGCGAGCTCACGGGGGCCTTGCCGGCGGGCACCCGATTCCCGATGGGCGACGGGATCGTTTGCCTCACCGATCCCGGCCGACAGATCTCGCACGTCTTCACCTCGATGTTCCTGCACGGCTCGTGGATGCACCTGATCGGCAACATGTGGTTTCTGTGGGTCTTCGGCGACAACATCGAGGATTCGATGGGCCGCGTGCGGTACGCGATCTTCTATCTCGTCTGCGGCGTCGCCGCGGCGATGGCGCAGGTTCTCCTGAATCCGTCATCGGTCATCCCCATGGTGGGCGCCTCGGGCGCGATCAGCGGGGTCATGGGCGCGTATCTGGTCCTCTACCCGAGGGTCCGCGTCTACGCGCTGCTCATCCTCGGCTTCTTCTTCACGTCCATTGCGCTGCCGGCGTGGACCATGCTCGTCTACTGGGCGGCCATTCAGCT
>DATEMW010000517.1:0-3201 GCA_035275385.1 Candidatus Methylomirabilota bacterium
TTCTGGCTGAGCACCGAGCTGGGCGTGGTGTCGCTGGCCTACGCCGTCCTGCTGGTGGCGTACTCGCTGTGGCTCAAGCACCTCGTGATCCTCGACGTGCTCACCGTGGCCATCGGCTTCGTGCTGCGCGCGGTGGCCGGCGCACTCGCCATCGACGTGGCGATCTCCGGCTGGCTCCTGATCTGCACGATTCTCCTGGCGCTGTTCCTGGCGCTCGGCAAGCGCCGCCACGAGGTGCTCGCGCTGGAAGGCAATGCCGCGCGGCACCGGCCGATCCTGGCCGAGTACAGCGCGGGCCTGCTCGACCAGATGATCGCGGTGGTGACGGCCTCCACGGTGACGGCCTACGCGCTCTACACGATGTCGCCGGAGACGGTGGCCAAGTTCCACACGCAGCTCTTGCCGGCCACGCTGCCCTTCGTGCTGTACGGGATCTTTCGCTACCTCTACCTGCTCTATCACCGGCGGCTGGGCGGCAACCCCTCGGACATCGTGATCCGTGACCGCGCGCTGCTGATCAACACGTGCCTGTGGCTGGTGATGATCGTCCTCATCATCTATGGAACGCGCGTGGAGTAAACTGATCAAACGATGAAAAGTCAGGTGGCGATTCTCCGCACACGGCCCGAGCGCGTGGTGGAGGACTACGGGCGGCTGATGCGGCTGGTCAAGTACGACCAGCTGCTCGCCCGCGACCAGGATCTGATCCTCAAGCTCAACCTCTCGTGGACGAAGTACTTCCCGGCGTGCTCGAGCCAGCCCTGGCAGGTCGACGGCATCCTGACCGCGCTCGCCGCCGACGGCTACGATCGGCGGCGGATCTTTCCCGTCGAGAACAAGACCGTCGTCACCAACCCGATCGCCGGCTGCCGCAACAACAAGTGGCGGCCGGTGCTCGAGCGCCATGGCGTGCCGTTCATTCCGCTGCCCGACGTCGACTGGACGGTCTACAAGTTCAAGTCGCCGCTGCTCAAGCTGAACGCGATCTTCCCCGAGGGCATCGAGATCCCGGCGATGTACGTCGGGAAGAACGTGCTCCATGCGCCTTCCGTGAAGACGCACGGACATTCGACGACCACGGGCGCGATCAAGAACGCGTTCGGCGGCCTGCTCAAAGAAGTCCGCCACTACGCGCACGAGTTCATCCACGAGGTGATGGTCGACCTGATGTACATGCAGCGCGAGCTGCATCCTTCGGTCTTTGCCGTGATGGACGGCACCGTCATGGGCGACGGCGCGGGGCCGCGTACGATGGTGCCGCGCGTCGGCAACCTGATCCTCGCGTCTGCCGATCAGGTCGCGATCGACGCGATTGCCGCGAAGATCATGGGCTTCGATCCGCTGTCGATCCCGTATCTCCGGATGTGTCAGGAGCGCGGGCTCGGCGTGGCGGATCCGCGGAAGATCGAGCTCGTCGGCGACACCGAGCTCGCGTCGACGTCGATGGGCTTCAAGACCAGCCGGAGCCTGGTGATCTGGGGCGATCAGCTCATCCGCCGTGGCCCGCTGCGGCCGCTCAAGCACTTGCTCCTGCATTCGCCGCTCGTCGTCTGGGCACCGTTCGCCTCGAACGTCTACCACGATCTCTTCTGGTATCCGACCGTCGGCCGCGCGCGTATCCGGGCTTTCGCCGGCACGCCGTGGGGCCGGCTCTTCGAGAAATACTGATGGCAACACCGGTTCGCGTCCGCTTCGCCCCGAGCCCGACGGGCCACCTGCACGTCGGCGGCGCCCGCACGGCGCTCTTCAACTGGCTCTTCGCGCGCCATCACCGCGGCACGTATATCTTGAGAATCGAGGACACCGACCGCTCGCGGTCGACCGACGAGAACATCGAGTCGATCGTCGACGCGCTCACGTGGCTGGGCCTCGATTGGGACGAGGGCCCGCCGGCGACCGGCTATCGCCAGACCGAGCGCTTCGAGATCTACCGCGAGCACGCCCACCGCATGCTGGCCGCCGGACGGGCCTATTACTGCGACTGCCCGCCCGAGCTCCTCGATCGCGAGCGCGAGGCGGCCCAGAAGCGCAACGAGACGTTCCGGTACTCGGGACGCTGCCGCGACCGCGGGCTCACGGCCGGCGCGCTCAGGCTGCGCATTCCGACCGAAGGCGCCACGGTCGTCAACGACCTGATCCACGGCTCGGTGACGTTCGAGCACAGCCAGCTCGACGACTGGATCCTGGTGCGGACCGACGGCACGCCGACCTACAACTTCTGCGTCGTCGTCGACGACGTCACGATGCGGATCACCCACGTGATCCGCGGCGACGACCACCTGTCGAACACGCCCAAGCAGATCCTCTGCTACGAGGCGCTCGACTACGCGGTGCCGGAGTTCGCGCACGTCTCGATGATCCTCGGGAAGGACAAGAGCCGGCTGTCCAAGCGCCACGGCGCCACGTCCGTGCAGGCGTTCCGCGACGCCGGCATTCCGGCCGAGGCGCTCGTGAACTACCTGGCGCGCCTCGGCTGGTCGCACGGCGATCAGGAAGTGTTCTCGCGCGCCGAGATGGTCGAGCTGTTCGACATCAAGAACGTCGCGTCGTCCGCGGCCGTGTTCGATTCGACCAAGCTCGAGTGGCTCTCGCAGCACTATCTGAAGGCGATGTCGGGCGACCGGCTGGCGGAGCTCGCGACGCCGTTCATCCGCGCCGCTGGACTGACGCCGCCGGACGATCGGACCCGGTTCGTCGGCATGCTCGACACCTTGCGGGAGCGCGCGAAGACCCTGGTCGAGCTGGTGGAGCAGGGGCGGTTCTACTTCGAGCGCCCGGCGTCGTACGACGAGAAGGCGGCGCAGAAGCTCTTCACCGCCGAGGGCGGCCGGCGCCTGGGCCTCTTGATCGAGCGCCTCGAGGCGACGCCGGACTTCACGGTGCCGACGATCGAGCGCGTCGTCCGCGCGCTCACCGAGGAGCTCGGTCTCAAGCTCGTCGACCTGGCACAGCTCGCCCGGCTCGCGGCGACCGGGCGCACCGCGTCGCCGCCGATCTTCGACGTGCTCGCGCTCATCGGACGCGACGAGTCGCTGACCCGCTTGCGTCGTGCGCGCGAGACGGCGGAGCGCTCGGCGTGAGGCTCTTGCTGGCGCGCCACGGCCAGTCGCTCTGGAACCAGATGCGAAAGTTCCAGGGAGCCAACGACGTCGGCCTTTCGGACCTGGGCCGCGTCCAGGCCGCGGCCCTCGGCGAGGCGCT
>DATEMW010000518.1:0-3539 GCA_035275385.1 Candidatus Methylomirabilota bacterium
TCCGGAGTTCCTCTTCGTCCTGGAGGGTGAGCTCGTGCAGGCCGGACGCCGGATGGGTCCCGGCTGGGCGAGCGTCGCCGGCGCGGGCACGGTCGATCGCGACGTGTACTCGGACACCGGCTGCGTCTTCGTCCTGGTCGACCGGGCGTAGTCCGGCTCGGCACGCCGGGGACTCGATGCCGGCAACCTTGCGCGCGATTCAGGCAGACATCACCACGCTATCGGTCGACGCGATCGTCAATGCGGCCAACTCGTCCCTGCTCGGCGGCGGCGGTGTCGACGGCGCCATCCACCGCGCCGCCGGGCCAGAGCTGCTCGAGGAGTGCCGCCGGCTCGGGGGCTGTCCAACCGGCGACGCCAAGCTCACCCGGGGATATCGCTTGCCGGCGAAGTTCGTCATCCATACCGTCGGTCCGGTCTGGCAGGGTGGCGGCCGCCGCGAGCCGGAGCTGCTCGCCTCGTGTTATCGACGCGCGACCGAGGTGGCGGCGGCGAACGGAATTCGCACGCTGGCCTTCCCGAGCGTCAGCACCGGTGTGTACGGCTACCCCATCGAGCTCGCGGCAGACGTCGCGGTCGCGACGATCCGATCCGCGGTGGCGGAGCTCGCGACCATCGAGGACGTCGTGTTCTGCTGTTTCTCGGCGTCCGATCTCGCCGTCTACACGAAACGCCTCCTGCTATAGTGCCGATCAACCGAGGGAGGTTCGCCATGCTCAAACGCGCCCTTCTGCTCTCGCTCGTCGTGCTGCTGGTCGCTCCCGTCGTCGTGCGCGCGCAGCCGTCGGCGGCTCCAGAGACTGTCGGCATGTCGAAGGAGCGCCTGGCGCGGATCGGCCAGGCGCTGAACGGACAGATCGAGGCCAGGAGCTTTCCGGGCGCGGTGGTGTTGGTCGCGCGCAAGGGCCGCATCGCGTACTTCGAAAGCTTCGGCCAGCTCGATCCCAAGACCGGGTCGCCGATGACGAAGGACGCCATCTTCCGGCTCTACTCGATGACGAAGCCGTTCACGTCAGTCGCCGCGATGATGCTGGTCGAGGACGGCAAGCTGCGGCTCGGCGACCCCGTGGGCATGTACTTGCCGCAGCTCGCGAAGCTGGAGGTGGCGGTCCAGGGCACCGACGCGAACGGAAAGCCGACGTACACCGTCGTTGCGGCCGAGCGGCCGGTCACCGTCTACGACCTTCTGCGGCACACGTCCGGACTGGTCTACGGCGGATTCACCCGCAACGAGTACGTGAAGGATCTCTACGCGAAGCACAACGTCGGCTGGGCCGGTGTTACGCCATCCGAGCAGCTCGAGGCGCTCTCCAAGGTTCCGCTGGCGCGTCAGCCGGGAACGGCGTGGGAGTACAGTCTTTCGACCGACGTCGTCGGGCGTGTCGTGGAATCGGTCTCGGGCGTGCCGCTCGGCCGGTTTCTCGACGACCGCCTGTTCCGTCCGCTGGGGATGAGCGACACGACATTCCATCTGCCGGCGGACAAGGTCAAGCGGCTGGCGCAGCCGCTCTTGACCGATCGCGCCACCGGCAAACCGATCGTCCTGCATGACGTCACGGTCGCGCCCAAGAACGACGCGGGAGGCGCCGGTGCTGCCGCCAGCACCGCCGACTACGGCCGGTTCGTCCTGATGCTGGCAAACGGCGGGCAGCTCGACGGCAAGCGGCTTCTCGCCGCGACGACCGTACGCCACATGGCGTCGGATCATCTCGGCGACATCAAGCCCGCGATCCCGCTGCTGGCGCCGGGCTACGGCTTCGGTCTCGGCTTCGCCGTACGCCGGGCCGATGGTCTCAACGGCCTCCCGGGCTCCGCCGGCGAGTACAACTGGGGCGGCGCCGCCGGCACGGGTTTCTGGATCGATCCCAAGGAGCAGCTGGTCGCGGTTCTGATGACGCAGGCGCAGCCCGGGGCGTGGCAGCGGGAGTTTCGCGACCTGTTCCGTCAGCTCGTCTACCAGGCGATCATCGACTGAGCCCCGCGCCGTCCGGTCCAGGGCGCTGAGCGTCCGTCGCGGTCCCGTGCGATGCTAGGGCCCGTGACGGACGACGCGCTCCCGCGAACCTGGCGTCTCCTCGTGACCGAACCCACCGACGGCGCCACGAACATGGCGATGGACGAGGCGGTATGGCTCGGGCGCCGCGCGGGCACGTCGCCGCCGACCATCCGCTTCTTCGCCTGGGCGCCCCCCACGGTGTCGCTCGGCTACGGCCAGCCGCTCGACCAGCACGTCGACGTCGCCGCGTGTCGCGGGCTGGGGGTCGGGATCGTCCGGCGGCTCACCGGCGGCAGCGCGATCTATCACGACGGGCCGGAGCGCGAGCTGACCTACAGCGTCGTCGCGGCCGCGGACGACATCGGCGGCGGCGCTCGAGATCTCCTGTACAGCTATCAATGGATCGGCCGCGCGCTCGCTTCGGGGCTGCGGGCGCTCGGCGCACCCGTGGAGATGGTCGGCGTCGCGCGCGGCGACGAGCCCACGCCGGCCTTCTGCTTCGCGCGCACGGGCAGCTGCGAGATCGAGCTCGGCGGGCGCAAGCTGGTCGGGAGCGCCCAGCGGCGCTACGGCAGCACGTTCCTCCAGCACGGGTCGATCCTGCTCGGCGTCGACCCGGCCCAGCTGGCCGCGATCTTTCCGACGACCGACGATCCACTCGCCACTCTGACGACGCTCGAGGCCGCGCTCGGCCATCGGCCGAAGTGGGATGACGTGGCCGCGGCGCTCGCCGCGGCGTTCGAGCGCGAGCACGCGATCGAGCTGCGCCCCGACGGGCTCAGCGCCGACGAGACCGCGACGGTCGAGCGTCTCGTGCGCGACAAGTACGGCGCCGACGCCTGGCTCGCGGGCCGCTCATGAGCCGCGAGTACCCGGACTATCCGCGCGTCGGTGTCGGCGCGGTCATCCTGCACCAGGACAAAGTTCTGCTGGTTCGGCGCGGCAAGGCGCCGTCCTTCGGGAAGTGGAGCCTCCCCGGCGGTCTCGTCGAGCTCGGCGAGACCGCGCGCGAGGCCATCGCGCGCGAGATCATCGAGGAGTGCGGGATCAAGATCCGCATCGTCGACGTGTGCGGCGTGCTCGATCGAGTCGTGAAAGATGACGCGGGTCGTGTCCGCTATCATTACGTGCTGGTGGATTACCTGGCGTACCCGGATTCGCTGGACGTCCAGGCCGGCGACGACGCCGCCGAGGCGCAATGGTTCGAGCTCGCGAGTCTGGCCGAGCTCGACACCACCCAGGGCCTCATGGACATGATCCGGCGGGCGCAGGCGCTGAGAGGAGGAACGCTCGCGTGAAAGTCGAGATCGTTACCAAGCGGCTGGAAGAGGCGCCCGCCGACGCGCTCGTCGTCGGCCTCCACGTCGGTGAAGCCAAGCTGCCCGAGCGTCTGGCGCGGCTCGACCGCGCGGCTCAGGGACAGCTCAAGCGCGTGCTCGACGCCGAGAAGTTCTCGGGCAAGGCCGGGTCCGTCACGCACGCGCACGCCGACGGCCGGCGTATTGTCGTCGCCGGGCTCGGCCCCCGCGCCGACACGACCGCC
>DATEMW010000519.1:0-8314 GCA_035275385.1 Candidatus Methylomirabilota bacterium
GGCGATGCGCCGGCCCTTCTCGACGATTTGATCCGAGGCTTTCGCCATGACGACGGCGCCGAGCCGCATCGACCGCCCGGACGCCGTCCCGCCGCCGACCGGCATCAGATCCGTGTCGCCGGTGATGAGCTTCACGTTTCCATGCTCGACGCCGAACCACTCGGCAATGAGCTGGGGGAAGCTTGTCTCGTGGCCCTGGCCGGCGGACAAGGTGCCGAGGACCACGTCGATCCGGCCTTCCGGGCGCACGGTGATCTCCGCGCGCTCGCGCGGATCGCCGGTGTTCAGCTCGATGTAGTGCGCGAAGCCGATACCGCCGTACCGTCCTCGCCGGCGCGCCTCCGCGCGCCGGGACTCGAATCCCTTCCAGTCCGACAACTCGACCAGGCGATCCAGGGCGGCGGCGTAGTCGCCGCTGTCGTAGACGAGACCCACGGGGTTGCGATACGGCATCGCGCTTGACTTCACTAGATTCTTCCGCCGCAGCGCGATCCGATCGAAGCCGTGTCGTTGCGCAGCCAGATCGATGAGCCGTTCGATGATGTACATGATCTCCGGGCGACCGGCGGCGCGATAGGGCGACGTCGGCGCCGTGTTGCTCAGCACGGCGCGGCCGCGCAGCGACGCGGCGGGCAGGTGGTACACGCTGGTCGAGACCCCGATCCCTTTGGCGAGCGGGATGAAGGAGACGGTGTGCGCGCCGACGTTGCTGGTGTTGCGCGCGCGGTACGCGAGGAACGTCCCGTCGGCGTCGAGCGCCAGCTCGGCGTGGACCACGAGATCGCGAGCGTGGCAGTCACTGCTCAGCGATTCACGACGATCGCCCGTCCACTTCACGGGTCGCCCCACGCGCCTGGCTGCCCACCCCACCAGCGGTTGCTCCGGATAGCAGGAATTCCGGGTGCCATAGCTGCCGCCCACGTCGCGCGCGATGACGCGAACGGATTCCGGCGGCACGGCGAGGGCGACCGCGACAGCGTCGCGAATCCGCCACGACCCGCCTGATCCCGTGTAGACCGTGTAGCGCCCGGTCGACGCGTCGAAGTCGCCGACGGCGGCGCGCGGCTCCATCGGCACGCCGGTCACGCGGTTGATGCGGCTATCGAGCGTGACGACGTGCGCGGCGCGCGCGAATGCGGCGTCCGTCGCGGCGGCATCGCCGGCCTCCGTCTCGACCGCCACATTCGACGCGCACGCATCCCACACGGCGGCTGCGCCAGCAGCGATCGCGTCCGTCGCCGTGACCACCGCCGGCAGCGGCTCCCACTCCACGGTGACCCGCTCGGCGCCGTCGCGCGCGGCGAGCGCCGTCTCGGCGACGACCATCGCGACGAGCTCGCCGACGAAGCGGGCGCGATCGAGGGGCAGCGGCAAGGGATCCGAGACGAAGAATGGCGAGCCGTCGGGACTCTTGAGCGGCACCTCGTGGGGATTCGTCGGCACGGGCCGATGCGACATCGCCTTGAGCCCGTCCGCAACGAGATCCGGGCCCGTCAACACGGCGAGCACGCCCGGGCTCGCTAGCGCGGCCGCCGTATCGATGCGCACGATCCGCGCATGCGCGTGCGGCGAGCGGACCATCGACGCGTACGCCTGCCCGGGAAGGTTGACGTCGTCCGTGTAACACCCGGCGCCGGTGACGAGGCGGGGATCTTCCCGACGACGTACGGGCTTGCCGACGCCGTCCGGCGCTGAGCGGGAGCGCGAAGCGAGGAACGACACGCGCGCTAGTTTATACGAACCACGGGGGGCGTTCGCGGGAGGCATCTCATGCGGGGTGGCCTCGGACTGGGAGTAAGATGCGACGCGCCGGCATCCGCGGCTCGAGGAGGCGATCTCGTCGAGCGCGAACGGATGGACCGGCGGTTGAAGCACTGGACCCTGGGGGCGGAGGATACGGCGTGGTGTCCAAGAGCGACATGGGATTCGAACAGATCGTAGAGTCCGAGCGCACGCTGTGGCATGTCGAGACGGCGGGCGAGGGTCCGCGCGGCAAGCTGCCGCTGACCGCCGAGATGCTGCTGGAGCGGCCGAGCGGCGACATCTTCGGCTGGACGCAGAACGCCGGCATGGGCTGGGACCCGCGCGAGCTGGGGCGCCCGCAGTTCCTGATGCTCGGCACCCAGGGCGGTATCCGCGCCGCCGACGGCCGACCGATCGCGCTCGGCTATCACACCGGCCACTGGGAGATCGGCCTCCTGATGCAGGCCGCCGCCGAGGAGCTGTCGCGTCTGGAGTGTCTGCCCTTCGCCGCGTTTTGCTCTGATCCGTGCGACGGTCGCACCCAGGGCACCGTCGGCATGCTCGACAGCCTCGCCTACCGCAACGACGCGGCCACCGTGCTGCGGCGGCTCGTCCGCTCGCTGCCCACGCGCCGCGGCGTGCTCGGCGTGGCCACCTGCGACAAGGGCCTGCCGGCGATGATGATGACCTTGGCCGCGATGCGCGACCTGCCGTGCGTCCTCGTCCCCGGCGGCGTCACCTTGCCGCCGCGGGACGGCGAGGACGCGGGCAAGATCCAGTCGATCGGCGCGCGCTTCGCCCACGGTGAGATGACCTTGGAGCAGGCGCAGGACCTCGGCTGTCGGGCCTGCGGCTCGCCGGGCGGAGGCTGCCAGTTCCTCGGCACCGCGGCCACCTCGCAGGTCATCGGCGAGGCGCTGGGGCTGTCGCTGCCGCACTCGGCGCTGGCCCCGTCGGGCCAGCCGATCTGGCTCGACATGGCGCGGCGCTCGGCGCGCGCGCTGGTGACCTTGGCGCGCCGCGGGATCGCGGTGCGCGACGTCGTCACCGACGCCGCCGTCGCCAACGCGATGGTCGTGCACGCGGCGTTCGGCGGATCGACGAACTTGCTGCTGCACCTGCCAGCCATCGCCCACGCGGCCGGCTTGCGGCGGCCCACCGTCGACGACTGGATCCGCGTGAACCGGCGCGTGCCCCGCCTCGTCGACACGCTGCCCAACGGGCCGCATCCGACCGTGCGCGCATTCCTCGCCGGCGGCGTGCCGGAGGTCATGCTCCACCTCCGCCGTCTCGGTCTCCTCGACCTCGAGGCGCTCACCGTGAGCGGCGAGCGCCTGGGCCGCGTGCTCGACTGGTGGGAGCAGTCGGAGCGACGCGCGGTGCTGCGCGAGCGGCTCCGCACGGCCGACGGTGTGGATCCCGACGACGTCGTGATGGATGCCGAGCGCGCCCGCGCGCGCGGCCTCACCAGCACGGTGACGTTCCCGCGCGGCAACCTCGCGCCCGAGGGCGCGGTCATCAAGAGCACGGCGATCGACCCGTCGGTCGTCGACGCCGACGGTGTCTATCGCAAGACCGGCCCCGCGCGCGTGTTCACCCGCGAGCGCGACGTCATCGCGGCGATCAAGGATCGAGGTCCGGGGGGAATCAAGGCCGGCGACGTGGTCGTGCTGATGTGCCGCGGGCCGCTCGGCGCCGGGATGGAGGAGATCTACCAGATCACGGCCGCGCTCCGTCACCTCTCGTTCGGCAAGCACGTGGCCGTGCTCACCGACGCGCGATTCTCCGGGGTGTCGACCGGCGCGTGTATCGGCCACGTCGGCCCCGAGGCGCTGGCCGGTGGACCCATCGGCCGCGTCCGCGACGGCGACCTCGTCCGCATCGTGGTCGACCGCAACCGGCTGGAAGGCAGCGTCGACCTCGTGGGCGAGCACGGGCGCGAGCTCACACCCGAGGAGGGCGCCCGCATTCTCGCGGCGCGCGAGCCGGGCGCCGACCTCGCTCCCGACCCGGATCTCCCCGCCGACACGCGGCTCTGGGCCGCGCTACAGCAGGTCGGGGGCGGCACGTGGGGCGGCTGTGTCTACGACGTCGACGCGATCATCGCCGCGCTCCGAGGGCAGGGCGTGTAAGCGCGGGGGAGGAGAGACGCAATGGCGAAGTTCGACCTGATCGTCCGCGGCGGTCGCGTCATCGATCCCGCGTCGGGTATCGATGGTGCCCACGACGTCGCCGTGAAAGACGGAACGATTGCGCAGGTGGCGCCGCGGATCGCGGGCACCGCCGCGCGCACCGTCAACGCACGGAATCAGCTCGTGATCCCCGGCATGATCGACACGCACGCCCACATCTACCAGCACGTTACGGGCGACTTCGGGATGAACCCGGACGAGGTGGGCATTCGCTCGGGCGTCACCGCCGTCGTCGACCAGGGTGGCGCCGCTCCGCTCACCATCCAGGGCTTCCGAAAGTTCATCAAGGACCCGGCGGCCACGCGTGTCTATGCCTTCGTCTCGAACTACCTCGTGGGCGGTCTCCTTGGACATCGTCACGTCGGCCTCTACGGCCCGCACGGGATCAACGTCAGGGAAACGATCAACGCCATCGAGAAGAACCGCGACTTCGTCAAGGGCATCAAGTGTCACGCGGAGGTCGGCGGGTACTCGCGCTGGGGCATCGAGACGTTGCGGTTGGGTAAGGAAGCATCGCGCGCCACCAAGGTGCCGGTCTACGTTCACCTTGGCCGCCTCTGGGGGGAGGAGAACGGGACGACGATCGATCCCGACAGCGTCATTCACGAAGCGCTACCGCTCCTCGATCCCGGCGACATCCTCGCGCATCCGTTCACGAAGCATCCCGGCGCGTTCGTGTCGCGCGAGGGCAACGTGCACCCGCTGATCTTCGAAGCCATGGCGCGTGGCGTCCGCATCGATGTCGGCCGCGGCGGCCACATGAGCTTCAACGCCGCTCGCATTGCCCTCGACGCCGGCGTCATGCCGTTCACCATTGGCTCTGACATCCACGGCTACACGATCCGGCGCCGGGACGAGAGCAGTGTCTGGGGCGCGGGGGCGTTCGGAGGCGAGCAGGGTCGGCTGACGACGATCGGGGGCACCGGTGCCTTCTCGCTCGTCCAGGTGATGAACGAGCTCATCGCGCTGGGCATCGGGCTCACCGACGTCATTCGCATGGTGACGGTCAACGCGGCGAGCGTGCTCGGCTTGACGGACGAGCTGGGCTCGCTGGCTCCGGGACGTGTGGCGGACGTGTCCGTCCTAGCCGTCGACGAGGACGACTGGACGCTGCAGGACAGTCTGGGTGTGCGCATCAAGACCGACAAGCGTCTGAGGCCCGTGCTCGCGCTGCGCGCCGGCAAGGTGCATCGCTCTCGGTCGCCGCTGCTCGCGGAGCAGGTTCCCGAGGTGGCGTGACGGTCAGCGCGCTGCTCGATTCAGCGCCCAGATAGCAACAGCGCCGTCGCGGTGCAGGAGGCGTGCGCCGAGCGTCTCGAGCGCGCGGTGCTGTTGCGGCCATTCCGGCGATCGCCCGGGATGAGGCAGATGCACGACGGTGACGACGTCGATTCGCGATGCGGTGAGGTTCTCCCACAGCGTCGGTGCGTCGACGGTCAAGGGTCCGGGCTCCATCGCGTCGCCGACGGGATGCGTGGCGATTCGCCCGTCGCCGTCGAGCCGGATCGGGACAAGGTGGTAACGGTCCCCAAACATGGGGTAGATCCACTGGTCGCCGAACACCGCGACGCGTGTGCCGTCCGGTAGCCGGTCGAGCGCTGCTGCTGCCGCGCCGAACAGCGGCTCACGATGAAATCCGGCGGCGGTCGCGGCTGACTTCGTACCGTGCTCCCACACCCCGAGCGCCGCGGCGACCAGCACGCCGGTCACAAGGGCAACCGGTACCAACCGCCGACTAGCGCGAGGTCGAGCCAGCGCGGCGATCACGGCGCCGGGCACGGCGAGCGCCAACACTACCATCGCAGCAGAACGCGGGAGTCCGGCGAGGACCGCGGCGACCATGATCGCGATCGCGACGATCGTTCGCGCTGGATGCACGCCCGTACCGACGAGGAAACCGAGCGCGACCCAACCGAGAATCGGGAGCAGCGCGATGTACCGCATGCTGTCCCAGTGGATGAACCCGGAGACGAACGTCCAATCGTTGCCGGCCGAAAACGGCGTGATGGGCAGAAGCCCGAGCGTGACCGCGACGATCGCCAGCGTCGCGAACGCGAACGAGCGCTCGCCTCGCGTCTTCGCACCGACGCTGACGAACCAGCCCGCCAGCCCGATGAGGCCGATGACGGCGAGCGCGCCGTGGAGCACCGGCCAGTCGAGATAGACGGAGGCGGCGTCGCCTACCGTGCGCGCCACGCCGTAACGCTGCGCGTACTCGCGAAGCGTCGTGTGGGGAAAGGTCGTGCCCGGCTGAGAGAGGAACGCGGCCGGATACACGGGATTGCCGGTGTGGGCGATGTTCCGCGCGTACCAGTAACCGGCCATCGCGATCCACGACACGGCGAAGATCGCCGCGATCCGCGTGGCGGCCCTGTGACGCGCTCTCAAGACCATCACGAGCAGCACGATGATCGCGGCTGGCGCCGCGCTCGCCTTGACACCGAGGGCCAGCCCCGTGAGAGACGCCGCGTACCAGGCGTCGATCGCGATCACGCGTGCGCTCTCATCCACGCTCCGCGGAATCGCGAACACCAGTGCACCGAAGAGCGCGGCAGCCAGCGCGAGATCAGCGTCGGAGAAGCTCGACGCCATCACGCCCGTGCGCTGTGACGTCGCGAAGAGCACAACGGGAATGGCCCAGGCGAAAGGACGACTGCCGAGACGTCCCGCCAGCTCCGCGGCACCGCTGATCACGATGCCGGCATACACGGGTCCAGTGAGACTGACCCACGCGAGCGACTCGGCGCGGGACGCCGAAAAGGGCACCATGAACCAGGTCGCGACGACGCCGGCCGACATCGGATACCACGCCTGCATCGTGAACGCATGCACTGGTGTCACGGCGGCAATCGTGCGCTCCCGCAGCCACAGCGCGGGATAGACCAAGTGGTACGTGTAGTCGTCCCAGATCCATAGCCGCGTCGCGTCTCCGAGATGCGGCCACATCCACGCGACCGCGGTGATCGCGGCGAGTACGGGAGCAAAGAGCACCGCGGGCGTGAATGTCGACACGCTGGCGGCGCTCGTGGGCTCGTCGACTCGGCGGCGGACCAGCGACCACGCGGCGGCGACAGCGATCGCAACGACTACGGCCAGGCCGCCGATCGTGAGCCACCCGAGTAGACCGACCAACAGGACGGCGGTGTGGATCACCACGACGTAGCCGGACAACGTCGCGAGGATGAACCGGCTGCACCGGACGCCGCTGCCCGCGGCGAGCGCGAGCCGGACGGCGACGAACAGCGCGCCGGCGTTGAGGACGAGGCAGGTTAGGATGGCTTTCGGTCCCGGTGATGGGGCACAATCTGGTGCCAATTCATCCTAAGGAGCGCTTCATGTCGCCCAACCTGGCTGACTTCAGCTTCCTGCACGGCGTGAAAATCGTCGATCTCACCCAGTTCGAGGCTGGCCCGTCGTGCACGGAGGCCCTCGCGTGGATGGGCGCCGAGGTCGTCAAGATCGAGAACCCGAAAATGGGCGACCCCGGCCGTCGTTTGCGCCCCGGACAGCCGGACAACGATCCGTATTACTTCCACGCGTTCAACGCCAACAAGAAGTCGATCACGGTCAATCTGAAGTCACCCGCGGGGCTGGCGCTGGTGAAGGACATGATTCGCCACGCCGACGTCATGATCGAAAACTTCGCGCCCGGCGCCATCGAGCGGATCGGTCTGTCCTACGACGTCGTGAAGGCCATCAACCCGCGAATAATCTACGCCCAGGTGAAGGGATTCGGCGAGGGCAGCCCGTTCGAGCAGAACCTCGCCTTCGACATGATCGCTCAGGCGTGCGGCGGCACGTTCAGTGTCACCGGAGACAAGAACGGCCCGCCCACCAGGCCCGGGATCTCCCTCGGCGACACCGGCACCGGGATGCTGATGGCCATCACCATCATCAGTGCCCTGTACAAGCGCCGCGAGACGGGTGAGGGACATCGACTGCAGGTGGCGATGCAGGACGCGATCCTGCACTACATGCGGATCAACTTCGCGACCCAGGGCTTGACGGGCAAGGCGGCGGAGCGCGGCGGGAGCAAGGTGCCGGGTGTCAGCAACGCGCCGATGGGCCTCTATCCGTGTTCACCCGGCGGGCCGAACGACTACGTCTACATCATGACGAGCCGGGCCAACCCCGAGCACTGGGATCGCCTGCTGAAGCTGATCGGACGGGAAGACCTGATCGGCGACCCGCGTTATCGCACGCCCGCCGACCGCGTCGAACGGGAGCCCGAAGTGGATGAAGTCATCTCGGCGTGGACCCGGAAGAACAACAAGCTCGACGCCATGAAGCTTCTGGGCGAGGCCGGGCTTCCCGCGGGCGCGGTGCTGGACACCGACGAGCTCAACAAGGACGTCACGTTCGAGCAGCGCGGGATCATG
>DATEMW010000520.1:0-19086 GCA_035275385.1 Candidatus Methylomirabilota bacterium
CGCGGCGGCGCCGGCGCGACCAGCGGCGACTTGGGCCGAGGAGCTTCCTGCGGAGCCGCCGCGCGTGCCGGCGAGCGTGCGGGAGCCAGCACGGAGCGTGCGGCGGCGCGGACCGTTGGCGCGTCGACGGCGCGACGTCCCTGCGGAACCGCGATCGCGAGCGCGCGGTCGCAGATCACGTTGATGAGCCTCGGCACGCCGGCCGACAGCCGATGCAGGTCGCGCAGCGCCTCGTCGTCGAACAGATTGCCGGCGCCGGCGACCGCGAGGCGATGGCGGACGTAGGCGCCGGTCTCTTGTTCGCCGAACGGCAAGAGATAATAGCCCGTCGACTGAGAGGCCGCGGGCCCCGACGCGCGGCCCACGAGGTCGATCAGCTCGGGCTCGCCGATCAGGACGATCTCGAGGAGCTTGCTCCCGTCCATCTCCATGCTCGACAGAGCGGACAGCTGGTCCACGACGTCCGGGGCCAGGCCGTGCGCATCGTCGACGATCAGCACCGTGCGCCGCGCGCCGAGGCGAGCCGCCAGCTTCGCGCGCAGCGCGTTACAGAGAACCAACGGATCGGCTCCGTCAGGGTCACATCTCACGCCAAGCTCCGCGCACGCGAACGTCAAGAGCTCGACCGGGGTCAGCGTCGGATTCAGGATCGGCACGACGTCCACTCGCTCGGGCAGCTGGCTCAGGAATACCCGACACGTCGTCGTCTTGCCGAGGCCGCTATCGCCGGTGAGGAGGACGATCCCGCCCGGCGCCGCCAGGCCCTCGAGCAGGTGCGCGATCGCCTGCTCGTGATGCGGCCCCAGGTAGACGAATCGCAGATCGGCCGCGTTTGAGAACGGGCGCTCGCGAAGCCCGAAGTGCTCGAGGTACGTCGAGGTCGTCTGGCGCGACAGCATGAAACGTCACAACCGGAACGGTCGACCCTGCGAGCTGCAGGAGAACACCGACTCTGCCAAGCGGACGGCCAAAGTATAACGTGAGGTCGCCGGGCGAAGGGTAAGGCGAGTCTCGCCCGCCGCGGGGAATGTGCTAACCTCGGCAGGGTAGAACCGGGGGCCACGTCGTCAATGTCAGGTTTTTCAAGGCAATAGCTCGGATGCCGATCGTCGCGGACAAGACGCTCGACTGTCTCGGGCTCTTCTGCCCCATGCCGATCGTGAAGACGCGGGAGGCTTTGCTGCACATGGAGCCTGGCCAGGTGCTGGAAATGACGTCCGACGACCCCGGCTCCGAGGCGGACATGAAGAGTTGGTCCATGCGGACCGGCAACGAGCTCCTGGAGATGCAGAGGAATGGCGCGGTCTTCCGCTTCTTCGTCCGAAAGGCTCGCTAGGACCGGGCTGCCGACCGCGGGCGCCCGCGTCTACCTCGACTACGCGGGCTTCTCGCCCGTCGACCCTCGCGTGGTCGCGGTCATGCGGCCGTTCTTCGAGGGCGGCGTGGGCAATCCCAACGCCCAGCACTCCCTCGGGCTCGAAGCGCGCGCGTCTCTCGACGGAGCGCGCGGGAAGGTGGCGCGGCTGTTCGGCGCGACTCCCGCCGGCGTGATCTTCACGGCCAGCGCCACCGAGGCCAACAACCTCGCCATCAAGGGCCTTGTCCAACGGGCGAGCGGCCGGCACCTGGTCACCTCGGCGATCGAGCACATCTCGCTGATCGATTCCTGCCGTGAGCTCGAGAAGCGCGGCTGGAGCGTCAGCTATGTCGCCGTCGATGCGGAGGGCCGGGTCGACCCGGAGGCCGTGGCCGGCGCGATCCGGCCGGACACCGCGCTGGTCTCGATCATGGCGGCCAACAACGAGATCGGGACGATCCAGCCGGTGCGCGAGATCGGGCGCATCGCGCGGGCGCGCGGCGTGCCGTTTCACGTCGACGCGGTCGGCGCCGCCGGCCGCGTGCCGCTCGCCGTCGACGACTGCCGCATCGATCTGCTCACGCTGTCCTCGAACGATCTCTACGGCCCTCCCGGCGCCGGCGCCCTCTGGGTGCGGAACACCGTCAAGCTCGCGCCGCTCACGGTCGGCGGCGGTCAGGAGCACGGCTATCGCGCGGGCACCGAGAACCTGCCGGCGATCGCGGGCATGGGCGTAGCGGCCGATCTGGCGCGCGTCGAGGTGGCCGCCGAGGTGGCGCGGCTCGGCGAGCTGCGGGACCGACTGCTGGCCGGGCTGCTCGCGCGGGTGCCGGAGGCGCGGCTGACCGGACCGCGCGGATCGGACCGCCTGGCCCATCACGCATCGATCGTCGTGCCCGGCGTGAAGGCCGAGCATGTCCTGACGGATCTGGATCTGCGCGGCATCGCCGCCTCGTCGGGCGCCACCTGCACGGCGATGACCGGCGAGCCCTCGCACGTGCTCCGCGCGATCGGCTGCGACTGCGAGACCGCCGAGGGCTCGCTCTGTTTCACGCTCGGCCGATGGACCACCGCCAGCGAGATCGACCTGGTGCTCGAAGCGGTGCCTGCCGTGATCGCGCGCGTGCGACGCCCGGCCTCGCCCTAAGTGCGCCTCTTCCTCTTCGACATCGACGGCACGCTCGTCAGCGTGCGCGGCGCCGGCCGCACGGCGTTCGCTCGGGCGCTCGAGGCGACGTACGGGACCGCCGGCACGATCGAGCGCTACGACTTTCGCGGTCGCACCGATCTGCGCATCGTTCACGACCTGATGACCGAGGCGGGTCTCACCGTCGAGCGAATCCGCGCGGGCGTCGCCGACTGCTTCCGCGCCTACGTGCGCGAGCTCACGACGATCATCGGCGACGGCTCGCGCGTGCAGGTCTTGCCCGGCGTGGCGGAGGTCGTCCGACGGCTCGGCGCGCGACCGGACGCGGTGGTCGGGCTGCTCACCGGCAACATCGCGGCCGGCGCCCGAATCAAGCTCGAGCCCACCGGGCTCTGGACGTTCTTTCGCGTGGCGGCCTATGGCAGCGACGACGCCGATCGGCGCCGGCTGCCGGCGATCGCGCGCGAGCGGGCGCGCGCGCTCGGCCACGACTTCGCGTTCGACAAGATCACGATCATCGGCGACACGCCGCACGACGTCGAGTGCGCGCGGTTCTGTGGCGCCGTGGCCGTCGCCGTCGCGACCGGCCAGCACCCGGCTGCCGACCTCGCCACGTGCGAGCCGGACATGCTGTTCAGCGATCTGGCCGACGTCGACCGGGTCGTGGCGCGGCTGGCCGACGGCGCGCCGTGAGCTTGTTGCTCCTCTCGCTCTGGCTGCACCTCCTGGGCATCGTGACGTGGATCGGCGGTCTCATGTATCAGGCCCACGTCCTCGTGCCCGCCGCGAGACGGGACGTGGCGCCGCTGGCCGCCGCGCTCCGGCGCGGTCGCCGGGTGACGTGGATCGCGATCGCGCTGGTGGCCGCGACCGGTCTCTACAACGTGACGTGGCTCGGCCCGCTGGAGCGGATGCTGGAGACCGGCGCCGCGCTGCTCCTGGCGGTCAAGTTCATGCTGGTGCTCCTGGCCGTCGCGGTGGCCGGCCAGCGCGATTTCGCGCAGGTGCCCCGTCTGGCGCGCGCGGTGGCCGCGGGCGACGACCCGCAGCCGGCGCTCTCCGCGATCGTGTGGCTCGACCGCGTGGTGCTGCTGCTCGCGGTCGTGATCGTCTACCTCGGGCTGGCGGTCTCGCGGGCCTGAGCGAGCTCGCTCGGGTTTGAGCGAAGCCCGCTGAGCGCTCAGAGCCCGGTGATCTTGATCCCGGAGTTCTTCAGCTTGTAGCGCCGGTTGATCGTGGCGAGGACCGCGGTGATGCCCTCGAGCGGGCCGGCGTTGCTGAGCGCGCCGACGTCGATCGGCCGAAGCCCCATCGAGCGTCCGAGCTCACCGACCGTCTCCTTGGCCCCGGCGTCACCGCCGCACATGAGCAGATCGCACTCGATCGCGTGCTCGGTCTCGGAGAGCTCGTGGGCCGCGATGTGATGGAAGGCGGCGACCACCTTCGCGTCGGGCAAGAGGCCCTGCGCTTCCTCCGCGGACGAGCCGGAGGGCGGCGGCGTGAAGAGCCGTGGTCCGCCGAAGGTGAGCGGCACGACGGTCGAGATCACGACCTTGCCGCGGCAGCCCTCGCGCACTTCCGGCAAGGTCGCGGGAAGCCCCTGCGCCGGCAGCGCGATCACGATGACCGTGCCGAGGCGCGCCGCTTCGGCGTTCGACTCGCCGATGATCGTGAGCTTCTTCGTCTGCTCGCGAAGCTCGGCCGCCTTGTTCTTCGCGCGCTCGGCGTCACGCGAGCCGATGATGATCGAGTGGCCGACCAGCGCCCAGCGTGTCGCCAGCCCGGCACCTTCCTTGCCCGTACCCCCGAGGATCGCGATGTTCATGTCACCACTTTCTCATCGAAACAGATCGCGCGCCGGATCGCGCAACAGCGGCTTGGAGCCTTCCTCGCTCGGCCGGAGCGCGAGCCCCCGGATGATCGCGGCCGGGACGCGATCGAGCTTGCCCATGACGGGCTCGGCCGCGCTCGCGAGCTCGTCGGCGACCGCCAGGATCGTAGCCTGCAGCGGCCGGCCGGCGGGATCGCGCTCGCCCAGATAGCTCAACAGCGGCGCGAAGCCCGCGATGCCGATCGCGACGTTCGTGAGCCCCTCGCGCCAGGGCCGGCCGAACGTGTCCGTGACGATCACGAACACCTCGACGCCGGCGAGCGCCCGCACCCGGTCGCGCACGGCGCGCGCCGAGCGGTCGGAGTCTTCGGGCAGGAGCGCGACCACGTCGGCGTCGACGTTCGATTGATCGACCCCGGCGTTCGCACAGATCCAGCCGTGATGGGTCTCCGTGATCAGCACGCCCTTGTCCATGCGCACGACCCGTCGCGACTCGCGCAGGATCACTTCGACCAGCCGCGGGTCCTTGGCGAGCCCGGGGGCCATCGCCAGCGCGATCGCCGAGGGCTCCACGTCGGCGAGCTTCACCAGCCGGCCCTCGGCCTTCGAGACGATCTTCTGCCCGATGACCAGCAGATCGCCGGCCGTCACCGGCGTGCCCTGACCCCTGGCGGCCTCGACGATCAGCCGCGCGACGTCGTCGCCCGGCCGCACTTCGCCGATGCCGGCAACGCCGATGACTTCGTAGCGCAGAGTCATTGTAGCGAGTGCCTTGAGATCGGCTCACACCGAGGGTGGCCTGACAAAGGAGCGACCCGGCTCCGCACGGCGAAGTCGGGGCGACGCGGTTTTCGCGCCCGGCTTGGCGACGTACGAGCCCGGCTTGGCGTTTCCGGGCCCCGCGGCGAGTGGCTTCGCGGCTCGTGGTTCATCTGGTTTGCTGGTTCGGCGCGACGCGATCGCGCCAGCGCGCGATTAGTCGGCTCGTCTCGGTGTCGCCAGGCTCGGCGAGGAGCGCGGTGAGATCCTCGGGCGAATCCACGTCGAGCCCGAGACCCGGCAGCGAGAGGACCAGTGGCTCGAGGCCCCGCTGGCGGGCCGCGGCCAGATGGCGCACGAAGGACGGCTCGCCGAACGTGAGCGGCATCGCCCCGGGCGGCATCAGCGCCACGCCGTTGGTGCCGTGACCCGAGCGCGACGGAACGAACACGGGCGCGCCGTCCCGCACCGCGTCGATCATCCGGGAGATCTCGTCGCTCGTGACGCAGGGGACGTCGCCGGGAATGGTCACGAATCCGCGCGCGCCCTTGCGGGCCGCCTCGGCCTGCGCGAGCGCGACCGCCGCGGTGTGACCGCGATTCTCCGGCTCGGACATCGGCTCGGCGCCGAGCTCGCCCGCGATCGCCGCGGCGGCGGCATCGCGCGTGACGACCCACACCCGTTCGACGCGAGCGCCGGCGAGCGCCCGGAGCACGTCGCGCAGCATCGCGCGCGCCAGCTCGCCGCGCTCGCCTTGTGTGAGCGCGTTCGCCAGACGCTGCTTGGCGTGCGTCAGGTCCTTCACCGGTACGGCGACGATCAGGCGCGGGGCGCTGCCGTTTTTCATCGCGCGCGCGGCTCCCGGGCGAGCTCCAGGATCCGGCGGCCGAGCGCGCTCTCGTGCGCGCGACTGGTCATGACGATCTCGCCGATCGTCGCCTCGACGCCGGTTCGCGCCAGCTCCGGGACGACGCCGCGATCGCGCTCGTCGATCAGGAGCCGGCGAAGCCACGGCGCGTACGCGGCGGCGACGCCGAGCGGCGAGACGGCGAGCGCGCGGACGCGCATGAGCGCCGCCGCCGGCCCACTGACCGCCGCGCCCCCGATGATCGGACTGACGCCGATGACAGGCGCCGTCGTCGCGCCGAGCGCCTGCACGATGCCGGGCACCGCGAGGATCGGCCCGATGGACGTCACGGGATTGGAGGGACACACGACCACCACGTCCGCGGCGCCGATCGCCTCGACGACCCCGGGGGCCGGACGGGCGCTCGCCGCGCCCTCGTAGTCGACGCCGACGACCTCGACCAGAGCCTTCTCGCGGACGAAGTATTCCTGAAACGTGAGACGCCCACCCGGAGTTCGGATCATGGTCCGAACGGGCTCGTCGCTCATCGGCAAGATGCGGGCGCCGACGCCGAGGTCGGCGCAGAGCCGCGCGGTGACCGTCGAGAGCGTGCGCCTCTCGACGAGCGCGCGGGTGCGCGTGAGATGCGTTGCCAGGTCGCGGTCGCCGAGGTTGAACCACGTGTCGGCGCCGTGAGCGGCCATGGCGGCCAGGCAATTGAACGTCTCGCCGGCCAATCCCCAGCCGCGCTCGACGTCGAGCATGCCGGCGAGCGCGTACATGACCGTGTCCAGATCGGGTGAGATCCGAAGACCCCAGACCTCCGTGTCATCGCCGGTGTTGCCGATGACGGTGAGCTCGGCCTGCGGCACGCACGTCGCGAGGCCGCGGATGAGCTTGGCGGCGCCGGTGCCGCCGGCGAGCGTGACGACGCGCATCTCAGTCGCGCAGGTTTTCGCGCAAGGTCCACAACGCGGTGCCGCCGCGCCACGCGTAGAGTCCCGCTCCCGGCCGTCCCGTCAGCTCGGAGGGCAGGGTGGTCTCGGGCACGGGGATGAAGCCGAAGCGAATCCACACGCGGTCGAGGCTCAGGGGCCGCGCGAACAGCGTGACGACGCCCGAGGCCGTGGCGTGGTCGAGCACCGCGGCGACGAGCTGCGAGGCGATCTCGAGCGGCTCGGCCTCGGCTCTGAGCACGGGGCCGTGCAGCAGCATAGCCGGACCGCTCCGCTCTCCGACCACGGCGCCGATCAGGCGCTGACCGCCGTCCGTGGCGCCCCACGCGACGGCGACGGCGTCGCTGGCGGGCCAGGGGACCGCGGCGAAATCGAAGAGCGGGCGGGCCATCGCGGCGTCCGGCAGGGGACGGTATCCGATTCCCTGCCAGACCCGCGGAACGGTCGCAGATGCGAGTGAGGGCGCTGGGGCGGCGGCGGGCCCAGGGCCCCCCGCGCGATTTCCAGTCCTACTTCTTGCCAAGCACCGCGTCCTTCAGGCTCTTGGCGAGGCGGAACTTGCAGACGCGCTTGGCCGGGATCTTGATCGGCTCGCCCGTCTGTGGGTTGCGCCCGATCCGCGCCTTGCGGTTTGCGAGCACCAGCTTCCCGAAGCCCGGCAGGAGGAACACGCCGCTCTTCTTCGCTTCCTTGGAGGCGAGGTTGAGCGTCTCGTCGAGGATACCCTCGATCTGCTTCCGGGTTAGGCTGGTCTTCTCCGCAAGGTACGCGACCGTTGCAGACTTCGTCATCGTCTTCGCCACAGGTGACCTCCTGTCGATCGGGGGTGATGGTGGTTGAACGCGAACTGCATTATTACCACAGGCCTACCCGGCGCGGCTAGCCGCGCGTGAAGCGAAACTCTCCCGACGCGATCAGTCGGCGATAAGACCCAAAACGGGACTCGGCGTCGTCGATCTTGTCCAGGGGTGAATCGGGGTTTTCACCATCTCTATAGGTTCGGATGAGGCCGTACACGGTATCGCGCTGCGCGGGCACGCGCCCGAGGTCGCGGATCAGGCGATGCAGCTCGGCCGGCCCCACCAGCTGGCCGTACTGGGCGCCGGCCGACGTGGAGATCGACTCGTTGATCAGGGTGCCGCCGACGTCGTTGGCCCCGGCGTCGAGCAGGAGCTGAGCCAGCTTCGGCCCTTCCTTGACCCAGGACGACTGGATGTTGCGGAACGTCGCGCCGAGCATGAGCCGCGCGAGCGCGTGCATCTTGACCACCTCAGCCCCGGTGGCGCCGGGACGGACGCCGGGGACGAGGCCCTTCGAGTACATCGGCGCTTCGGAATGGATCAGCGAGAGCGGGACGAACTCGGTGAAGCCGCCGGTGTCCTTCTGGATCGCGCGGAGGAGCGCCATGTGCCGGATCCAGTGGGCCGGGGTCTCCACGTGGCCGTACATGATCGTGGAGGTCGTGCGGATGCCGAGCGCGTGCGCGCTCGTGATCACGTCGACCCACTGATCGACGGTGATTCGGCCGCGCGCGATCACGTCCCGGATCGACTGGTCGAGGATCTCGGCGGAGGTGCCCGGCAAGGTGCCGAGGCCGGCCGCCTTGAGCTCGCTCAGGTACTCCTTGATCGGCAGGCCGGAGCGCACCGAGCCGTAGAGCACTTCTTCGGGCGAGAACGCGTGGATGTGCAGCGCCGGCAGCGCCGTCGTGATCGCGCGCGTCAGATCGATGTAGTAGCGGCCGTCGAGCTTCGGCGGAAGCCCCGCCTGGATGCACACCTCGGTGGCGCCGAGATCCTGCGCCTCCTGGGCCCGGCGCACGACCTCCGCGACCGGCAGGAAGTAGCCTTCTTCCTCGCGGTGATCGCGGCTGAACGCGCAGAACGTGCAGTGCTTGATGCAGACGTTCGTGAAGTTGACGTTGCGGTTGACGACGTACGTCACGACGTCGCCCGCCTGCCGCCGCCTGAGCTCGTCGGCCACCAGGGTCAGTGCATGCAGGTCGCGGCCCGTGGCTTCCGCGAGCGCGACGCCCTCGTCGATCGAGACCTCGTGCCCGTCGAGGGCGCGCACGAGGATCGGGCGAAGGTCGCGCGAGACCCAGTCGAGCGAGCCGAGCAGACTACCAGCGGCGCCAGCGTTCATGGGATTCCTTGACGAGACCGCGCTCGTCGACCAAGGTCTGCACGCGCGCGCGCAGGCTCTCGTCCAGGTACTCGGCGCGCGTCGCGAACTCGGGATAGATCGCAAGACGCTCGCGCAGGACGAAGCCCTCGCTCTCGGTCGCGCGCCGGAGCTCGGGGATCAGCGGCCACGGTTTCTCTGGGTTGATGTGATCGAGCGTGAGGGGCGAGATGCCGCCCCAGTCGTTGAGGCCCGCCGCGAGCAGCCGCGGGTACACGCGCGGCGACAGGTTCGGCGGCGCCTGGATGTTCACGTCCGGCCCGAGGATCAAGCGCGCCACCGCCAGGGTCCACAGGAGATCCTCGAGCGAGGGCTCCGGCGCGTCGCGCATCGGGATGCGCGGCTTGGCCCGAAAGTTCTGGACGATGACCTCCTGGATGTGACCGTGCTTCTCGTGGAGGTCGCGGATCGCCACCAGCGTGTCGACGCGCTCGCGCCGCGTCTCGCCGATGCCGATGAGCAGGCCCGTCGTGAACGGGATGCCGAGCTTGCCGGCGAGCGCGATCGTGCGCAGGCGGCGCGCGGGCACCTTGTCGGGCGCCCGATCGTGCGCCAGGCCGCGCCCGAGGAGCCGCTCGGACACGGTCTCGAGCATGATGCCCATGCTCACGTTCACCTCGCGCAGCGCCGCCAGGTCGCGCTCGCCCATCACGCCCGGGTTGGCGTGGGGCAGGAGCGGCGAGTCCGCCAGGACCGCGGCGCACACGGCCCGCAGGTACGACAGCGTGGTGCGGTGGCCGTGCCGCTTGAGGAACTCGCGGTGACTCGCGAAGAGCGCCTCCGGCCGGTCGCCCAGCGAGAACAACGCTTCCTTCGCGCCGAGCCGCCCGCCGGCCTGCGCGAGCGCCACGACCTCGTCGGGCTCCATCGTGTGGGCGCCGGGCTCGCCCGGATCGCGGCGGAAGGTGCAATAGCCGCAGTAATCGCGGCAGAGCGTCGTGAGCGGCACGAAGACCTTCGCCGAGAACGTGACGGTACGTCCGCGTCCCCGATCGCGCATCTCGCCGGCGCGGGCGAGGAGCTCGTCCAGGCCGGCCGAGGGCGTCTCGATGAGCGCGCACGCGTCCTGATGCGAGATCATCCGCGCCGCCGCGAGGCCTTCTTCTTCGTCGCTGTCTTCGCGTGCCGCGCCGCGCCGCCGCGAGCGCCGCCCGCGCGAGTCAGCATGGGCCGCACGTCGCTCGCGAAGCGCTCCATGTTGGCCAGCACCGCGCGCAGCTCCTGCACCGTGTGGTCGAAGACGAAGTGCGAGACGCCGAGCGCCTGGTAGCGGCGGATGTCGGCGGCGATTTCCTCGGCCGTGCCCTGGAACGGCGGCCGGTCGCCGGCGCCTGCCTTGGTGTTCTTGCCGCGCACTTCCATGGGCACGCGGATCGTCAGCGTGATCGACTTGGGATCACGGCCGGCGCGCCGCGCCGCACCGCGGAGCTCCTCGACCTTGGCGGCGTATTCCTCGGGGCCGAGCATCGCCGGCGGCCGCATCCCGATCGGATGCCAGCCGTCGCCGATCGCGCCGGCGCGCCGGACGGCGGCGCCGGTGTGGCCGCCGATCCACACGGGAATGCCGCCGCGCTGCACGGGCTTGGGCAGCACGTGGACGTCGCGGACCGAGTAGTGCTTGCCCTCGAAGCTGACCGGGTCGGTCGTCCACGCCGTGCGCATCAGCTTGATGTACTCCTCGGTCACCGCGCCGCGCTCCTCGAACGGCGGCGCCCCGAGCGCCTCGAACTCCTCGCGCAGCCAGCCCACGCCCGCGCCGAGGATCACCCGGCCCTTCGAGAGTACGTCGATCGTCGCGAGCATCTTCGCGGCGAGCAGCGGATTGCGGTAGGGAATGACCAGCACGCTGATGCCGAGCTTCGCCCGCTTGGTCGCGTGCGCGAGGTGGCTCAAGGTCGCGAGCGGCTCGAGATAGTCCTGCGCGAGCCCGCCGGGGAATTGCCCGCTGGTGGTGTACGGATACACCGACTTGGCCGACGACGCCGGCATCACGATGTGATCCGTCACGAACAGCGAATCAAACCGGAGCGCGTCGGCTTTCTCGGCGAGCTTGAGGACCACGTCGATGCCGGCCAACGGGCCGCGACCCGGCAGCGAGAACCCGAACTCCACGACCTTGCCTCCGAGAAAGGGGTTTCCTGGAACGCGACGGGCGATATGGTATCACTAAGCGGAATGCAATTCTTTGACGTCGTCGTAATCGGCGCCGGGCATGCGGGGTGCGAAGCGGCGCTGGCTTCAGCACGCATGGGTTGTCGGACGCTGCTCCTCACGATGAACCTCGACGCGATCGGTCAGATGTCCTGCAACCCGGCCGTCGGCGGCACCGCCAAGGGCCATCTGGTCCGCGAGATCGACGCGCTCGGCGGCGAGATGGGCAGGAACACCGACCGCGCCGCGATCCAGTTCAAGACGCTCAACGCCTCGCGCGGGCCGGCGGTACGCGCGTCGCGGGCGCAGTGCGATCGCGCCCGCTACCGCGGCGCGATGAAGCGCACGGTCGAGCGCGAGCCGAACCTCGAGGTGCGGCAAGGCCAGGCGGCGCGGTTCGTCCTCGAAGGCGGGCGCGTCGCGGGTGTCGAGGACCAGATCGGCGTGCGGTACGGCGCGCGCGCCGTGATCGTGACGACCGGAACCTTTCTGCGCGGCCTGATTCACGTGGGCCTGGCCCGTCACAGCGCCGGCCGCGCCGGCGAGTTCGCGTCGGTCGATCTCTCGCAGGCGCTCGCGGAGCTCGGGCTCACGCTCGGACGGCTCAAGACCGGCACCTCGCCGCGCCTGCGCGCCTCGACGATCGACTACGCGGGGCTCGAGGCGCAGCGCGGCGACGCCGAACCGTGGCCGTTTCACTGGGCCACCGAGCGGCTCGAGCTGCCCCAGGTCGCGTGTCACGTCACGTACACGACGCCGCGCACTCACGACATCGTGCGGGCGAACCTCGATCGTTCGCCGCTCTACTCGGGGATCATCGACGCGACCGGCGTGCGCTACTGCCCGTCCATCGAGGACAAGGTCAAGCGGTTCGCCGACCGCGATCGCCACCAGGTGATCCTGGAGCCGGACGGGCTCGACACCGAGGAGGTGTACGCGAACGGGATCTCGACGAGCCTGCCGCCCGACGCGCAGGAGGCGCTCGTGCGCTCGATCCCCGGCCTCGAGCGCGCGGAGATCATGCGCCCGGGCTATGCGATCGAGTACGACTTCGTGCATCCCACGCAGCTGGCGCCGACGCTCGAGTGCCGCGCGACACAAGGGCTCTATCTGGCCGGGCAGATCAACGGCACCACGGGCTACGAGGAGGCCGCGGCGCTCGGTCTCTGGGCCGGCGTGAACGCGGCAGCAGCCGTGCTCGGCCGCGAGCCGTTCTTGCCGGATCGCTCCGAGTGCTACATGGCGGTGCTCGTCGACGATCTGGTGACCAAGGGCACGCTCGAGCCGTATCGCATGTTCACGTCGCGCGCGGAGTACCGGCTCCTGCTTCGCGAGGACAATGCGGACCTGCGTCTGACGCCGGCCGGGTTTCGCCTCGGGCTCGTCTCGCGCGAGCGCTCCGAGTCCGTGGAAGCGCGGCGCGTGCGAACGGCGTCGGAGATTCGACGGCTCGAGGGCACGCGGGTGGGCGGCACGCCGCTGCTCCAGCTGCTCCGCCGGCCGGAGGTGACCTACGCCGACGTCCAGCGGCTCGACCCCGAGGCGCTCACCGACGTCGCGGTCGCGCGCCAGGTCGAGGTCTCGGCGAAATACGAGGGGTACATCCGCCGCATGCTCGCCGACGTCGCGCGGTTCAAGCGGCTCGAGCAGCGGCTGATTCCCGACGGCCTCGACTACCGCGCGGTGCCCGGCTTGTCGACCGAGATCCGCGAGCGACTCGTCCAGGTGCGACCGCGCTCGCTCGGCCAAGCCTCGCGCATTCCGGGCGTGACGCCGGCCGCCATCTCGATCCTCACGGTCTGGTGTCACGGCAGGCCGCCGGCCGAGGCGGGGCGCTGCCCCAACTAGCAGTAAAGCCTATTCGAAACGCCGTTCCGGGGACCTTGACAGTCGAGCCCTACATCGTCCATCGTGGTCGTACGACTTTCGTCGTCGACGTCGAAGTCTTTGACGATCAGCGGCGGCTCATCGCCAAACTCGCGCCGACTCAACGCGCTCCGGCGGCTCCGCCGGCAGAGATTCGATCTCACGCAGAGTGAGAGGCGGAATGCGGCTCGCCTCGAAGATATTCCTGACGTCGGCGGTCGTCGTCGTGGTGCTCGGCGTCGTGGGCGTCCTGAGCCTGCGCGCGGTCGGGCGCCTGGCCTCCGTCAACCGCGAGATCACCACTCGCACCGTCCCCGCCCTGCGGCTGGCCGCCTCGAGTCGCGACACGGTCCCCGCCCTCGTCCGGCTCGAAGCGCGGTTCCTGGTCCTCAATGACGCGCGGTTCATCAGCGCCTGGAACGAGCGCGCCGAGCGGCTGCGCACGAGCCTCATCCGCCTGCGCGAGTACACGACCAACGCGCAAGAGGTGCGCCTGCTGGACGACGCCACCGAGTCGTTCGAGCGCTACTACGGCACGGTCGGGCAGATCCAGACGCTCCTCGGCCGCAATCAGCGGCAGCGGGCGGCGGCCTTGTCGGAAGGGGCGTCAAGGTCGCTCGCCGAGCGCGTCGAGGTGAGCCTCGAAGCGCTGACGGAATCGATGCACGCCGACGTCTTGCAGGCGCAGGCCGAGGTCGCGCGCCTGGAGGCGCGCACGTGGTCCGGCGTGCTGGTCGCGCTCGGAGCCGCGGTCGGGCTGGCGCTGATCGGCAGCGGGCTCATCGCCCACCGACTCACGCAGTCGCTCCAGAAGCTCTCGGCCGCCACCTCGGCGGTGGCGTCCGGCTCGTTCGAGGAGCCGATCACGGTCGAAGGGCGCGACGAGGTGGGGCAGCTGGCGCGCGCGTTCAGCCAGATGGCGCGGGAGCTGCGCCGCATGGAGGACACGAAGGAAGAGTTCTTCGCGTCGGTGTCCCATGAGCTGCGCTCGCCGCTCACGTCGATTCGCGAAGGCGCGCACCTCTTGCGCGACCGCGTCTCGGGCCCCCTCAACGACAAGCAGCGGCGCCTGGTCGAGATCATCGCCGCCGGCGCCGACCGGCTGCTCGGGCTCGTCAACCAGATCCTGGAGGTCTCGCGACTTCGGGCGGGCGTGCTCCCCATCCAGCGTATCCGTCTCGATCTCGACAAGGTCGTCACCCGCGCAATCGAGGAGCTCAAGCCGAGCGCCGACCACGCCGGAGTCACGCTCGAGCGCGATCTCGTGGGCGAAGACTTCGTGCTCGTGGGCGATGAGACGCGGCTCTTCCAGGTCGTGGTCAACCTCGTCGGCAACGCGATCCGCTTCACGAAGCGCGGCGGCCGCGTCGTGGCGCGGGTGGTCTCGACCGGATCGGAGCTCGAGATCCAGGTGGAGGACACCGGGATCGGGATCCCGCCGGCCGAGCTGCCGCACGTGTTCGAGCCGTATCGCCAGGCGCACGGCGATCGCGGCGGCACGGGCCTGGGGCTCGCGATCGTCCGCGGCGTCGCGCAGGCTCACGGCGGCCGCGTCACCGTGGAGTCGCAGGAAGGAAAGGGGAGCCGGTTCACCGTGCTCTTGCCGCGCTCATGACGCGGATCTCGGTGGTCGTCGCGCTCGGCCTGCTCCTGGGCGGCTGCGGCTCGACGTTCTTCACGAGCCCGTTCGGCTCGAACATGCTGGCGAAGGCCGATCGGCTCACCGCCGACGGTGATTACCGCTCGGCGGTCGCCGCCTACGACGCCTACCTCGCGCAGTATTCCGACGACTCGCAAGCCGTGCGGGCGCGCCGCGACGCGGTCGCCTCGATCATGACGACCCGCGACGAGATCGCGCGGCTGAACCTCGAGCTGGCCCGGGTGCGCGACGAGCTCACCAAGCGCGAAGGCGACCTGGCGAAGGTGCGGCAGGAAGCCGAGAAGCTTCGCGCCGACCTCGAACGGCTCAAACAAATCGACCTGCAGCTGGAGAAGCGAAAGTGACGCGGCCGTGAAGCAGAAGGTCCTGGTGGTCGACGACGACGCGGCGATCCTCGAGGTGCTCGAGATGCGCCTCACCGCGATGGGCTTCGACGTCACGGCCACCAGCGATCCCCGCAAAGCCCTCGAAGCGACCGAGGCGTCCCGCTTCGATCTCGCCCTGCTCGATCTGCGCATGGAGCCCACGGACGGCATGCGCCTGATGGAAGGGCTCCACGAGCGCCAGCCGCGCCTGCCGGTGCTGATCATGACGGCGCACGGCACGATCCAGACCGCCGTCGAGGCCGTTCGCCGCGGCGCCTTCGACTACCTCACCAAGCCCTTCGTACGCGACGAGCTCCGCTCGAAGATCGCGCGCACCCTGGCCACGCGCCGCTGGGCGCGCGACCGCGAGCGGCTCTTGACGGTGGGCCAGGCTCTGGCATCTTCGGGCGTCATGACCCGCGTGCTCGACTCCGTCGCGCAGGCCACCGTCGAGGCGACCGACGCCGACCGCTGCGTCGTGTTCCAGCTCGAGCAGGGTCGTCTGGTGCCGATGGCGAGCGCGGGATCGCCGCCGCCGGTGTGGACCCGTCTCGAGGCTGCCGCGTCGTCCGCGATGGACAAGGGCGTCCCGATCACGATGTCGAGCGCGTCCGAGGGGACGGACGGCAGCACGATCGTCGCAGCACCCCTGGTCGTCCAGCGCGGCCCGGCCGGCGCCCTCGTGATCGAGACGTCGGCGCGGCTCGAGCCGGGCGAGGACGACCTGGAGCTGCTGGCACTGTTCTCGTCCCAGGCCGCGATCGCGATCCGCAACACGCACGACCTCGAGAGCCTCAAGAGCGGCGCCGTCGCCGCGCTCGGCCGCATGGCGACCCAGGTCGCGCACGAGGTGAAGAATCCGCTGGCCGGTCTCAGGCTCTACGTGCGCCATCTCGAGCAGCACTTCTCGAAGGTCGACGACGCCCAGGGCAGGGAGCTCGCGGGCAAGATTGCGGTCACGGTCGACCACCTCACGAGCGTCGTTGCCGAGATCACCGCGTTCGGCCGGCCGCCCGAGCTCCATCGTGTGCCGACCGCGCTGCACCCGCTGCTCGACGAGTGCCTGGAGCTCGCGCGGGCCCGCCGCCCGACCGAAGGCGTCGACATCGTCACGGCGTACGATCCCGCGTGCCCGGACGCCAAGCTCGACGCGCGCGAGCTGAAGAAGGCGTTCCTGAACCTGATCCTGAACGCGCTGGAGGCGCTCGAAGGTGCGGGCAAGCTGACGGTGGCCACGGCGTACTCGGCCGCCGCCGGGAGCGTGACGGTCACCATCGAGGACACGGGACCGGGCATGACCGAGGAGACGCTCTCGCGCGCCTTTGACCTCTTCTTCACGACCAAGCCGGACGGTACCGGGCTCGGGATGTCGATCGCGCGCTCGGTCATCAACCTGCACGCCGGCGAGCTCACGGTCTCGAGCCGCGTCGGCGACGGCACCCGCGTTCAAGCCCGCCTCCCCCTCGAGCCAATCGCCGACACCCCCCGCCCGAGCTCGGGCGCGTGACCCCGCAGACCCGCCACCGGCCGCTTCTCCTGTCGCGAACCACACGCCGCTTGCGTACTTCGTTAGGATGAAACGGTGATCAGGAAAAACCCGTACGCCGAGGCCAGGCCCGAGTCACCGCGGGGCCCGCAACCGCCAAGCCGGGCTCGTAAGTCGCCAAGCCGGGCCGCAATGCAACCAGCGATGACTTCGCCATGCGGAGCCGGCTCGCATCTATTTCAGGCCACCCTCGGTGAAAGCCGGGCGCCAAGGCACCCGCTCCAATGAAACGTAACCAGACGATCCTCGTCGTCGACGATGAGAAGACGATCGCCGACGGCCTGCGCATGACGCTCGAGAGCGAGGGCTACGGCGTACGCACGGCCGGCAGCGTCCGCGAGGCGCTGAATGCGCTGGTGCAGGGCGAGCCGCACGCGGCGATCGTGGACCTGATGCTCCCCGACGGGGATGGGCTGCAGCTCACGCGAGAGCTCAAGCGCCGCGATCCCGTCCTCGAGGTCCTCGTCATCACCGCGTACGGCTCGGTGCGCAAGGCCATGGAAGCCACGAAGGGCGCCGGCGCGTTCCACGTCCTCGAGAAGCCGTTCGAGCCCGACGAGCTGCTCGGCCTGCTCGAGAATGCGCTCGAGCACCGAAAGCTCGTCGGCGAGAACGCCGACCTCAAGCGCCGGCTCGTCGACCAGGTCACCGACACCGAGATTCTCGGGAGCGCGCCGGGCATCCAGCGCGTGCTCGAGACGGTCGCCGCGGTCGCGGATGCCGACGCGAACGTGCTGATCATCGGCGAGAGCGGTACCGGCAAGGAGCTCCTGGCCAACGCGCTGCACGAGCAGAGCCACCGGCGCGGCGGCCCGTGGATCAAGATCAACTGCGCGGCGCTACCGAAAGACCTGATCGAGTCGGAGCTGTTCGGCCATACGCGCGGCGCGTTCACGGGCGCGACGACCGAGAAGATCGGTCTGCTCGAGGAGGCCGACGGCGGCTCGCTGCTGCTCGACGAGATCACCGAGATGCCGATGGATCTGCAGGCCAAGCTCCTGCGCGTTCTCGAAGAGCGCATGGTGCGCCGCCTCGGCTCGGCGAAGGCCGTGCCCGTCGACTTCCGGCTGATCAGCTCGACCAACCAGAGTCCGGACGTCGCGCTGCGCGAGGGCCATCTGCGTCAGGACCTGTACTTCCGGATCAACACGGTGTCGATCGAGGTGCCGCCGCTGCGCGAGCGGCGCGATGACATCCCGATCCTGGTCCGCGCTTTCCTCGACCGCTATCGCACCAAGCACGCGCGCCCGGTGGAGGGCATCGACCCCGAGGCGTATCGCCGCCTGCTCTCGTGGTCGTGGCCGGGCAACGTGCGCGAGCTGCAGCATGCGATCGAGCGCGCGGTGCTGGTGACACGGGGCCCCATGATCATCCTGGAAGACCTGCCCGAGCAGCTGCAGCACACCGCCCGTGAAGGCGGGCTCGGGACCTCGGCGGTCGCGCCCTCCCAGGTGCCGGCCGGCTCGCTCGAAGAGATCGAGCGCGCCTCGATCCTCAAGGCGCTCGAGACCACGCGCTGGAACAAGCAGGCGGCCGCGGCCCTCTTGGGGCTTCGCCGGCCGACGCTCTATTCGAAGATGCGCAAGCACGGCATCCCGCAGCGCCGCGCCTAGTCCGGCGCGCCCCTAGCCCGACCCGCCCCTAGCCCGACCGGCCCCTCCGCCCGAATCGCGAGCACTCCACGCGGGCTTGCCTATTCGTTGGGCAAGGCCCCGCCGCGCCTATCGAAGGCCCGCTCGAAAGGGCCTGATTTTCCGACGCTTGGCTTGGGGCACGCCCGGGCATGGTGGTTGCTTGACCGAACGCGCCGGGAGGATCCCAGATGAAAAAGATTGAGGCCATCATCAAGCCTTTCAAGCTCGACGACGTGAAGGAGGCGCTCACTTCCATCGGGGTCATCGGGATGACCGTCTCGGAGGTGCGCGGGTTCGGTCGGCAGAAGGGCCACACTGAGCTCTATCGCGGCGGTGAATATACGGTGGACTTCCTCCCGAAGATCAAGATCGAAGTCGTGGTGCCCGATCGCATCGTGGACAAGGTTTCGGAAATCATGTCGGCGGCCGCGAAGACCGGGAACATCGGCGACGGCAAGATCTTCGTGCATCCCGTCGAATCGGCGGTCCGCATTCGCACGGGCGAGCGCGACGAGAGCGCCCTGTAGCAGAGAACGTAAAAAGGGAGGACGAACCGTGAAGCGAATGATCACCGCACTGGCGATGATGCTGGTGCTGAGCGCCACCGTGAGCGTGGCGATCGCTCAGCAGCCAACCCCTCCGGCAGCCGAGAACTCCGCGGCCCCGGCGGCGCCCGCCGCCATCAGAAGGGTCGCGACCTGCAGAGAGCCTTGCACCGGCCAGCGTACACGCACGATATCCTCCGGGAGGAGTTCAGAGACGCGCGAATACTCAGAAATAAAA
>DATEMW010000521.1:0-5432 GCA_035275385.1 Candidatus Methylomirabilota bacterium
CGGGCGAAGAGCTCGTCGTCGAGCCGGACCCGCGCCTGCCACTCCGCGCGCTGAACGGCCTCGGGTGTCACGCGCACGCCGTGCCGCGCGAGCTCGGCAGCAATGGCCGGGTAATCCATGCGGAGCAGCGTATTGCCGGCGTCGAAGAAAACGGCTCGGATCGTAGGCTCCCGCGGCCTTTACCGACTACGTGACCAGAGCGGTCAGTATAGCCGACGCGCGCTCGGTCCCGGACGGTTCGTCTCGTAGGCCGGGGCGTGCGACGCATGGCTCTCGTGGCTCTTGGGCGTCGATTCGCCGAGCACGGAGGTGCCGGCGAAGACCGCGATCGCGAGCGCCGCTTCCCAGGCGATCAACCGCGAGAGCCTTGCTGTCGCGTGCGCCGGTGCGCCGCCAAACGCAGGTTCGGCCCGGCCTCGGCGTCCCACCGCTGGCGCGCCGGTCACCGCGAGATCCGGGAGAACCCGGAATCGGTTGATGGCGCCGAGCAGCGCGAGGACCAGCGCCAGGCCGATCTTGAGGAGAAGCGTCCCGCCGTAGGTCGTTGTCCACAGCGCGGGGAAGCCTGGAAGCTGGACGCACGCGTTGTACACGCCGCTGGCGACGACCACGAGCAGGCAGTAGCCTGCCAGTCGCGAGAATCGCCGCGCGACGAGAGCGACGAGCTCCGGTGGCCAATCGCGGAGCCGAATCGCGAGGACCAGCGCGAAGAGGCCTCCGGTCCACGCGGTCGCGGCGACGCCGTGCAGCCAGTCGATCAGGACAGCCCACGAGAGATCGCCGAGGTCCGCGGCGTGCCCGGTCAAACTGCCGGTCGCCACGACCGCGAGCGACAGGCCCAGCGCTGCCATTCGTCCCGACAACGAAACGGCGAAGGATACCGCGACGAGCACCGCCAGCAGCACCATTCGGGCGATCCAGATTGCGCCGAAGTGGGTGCGAGTGAGCACGAGCGGTAGCGCCGCGAATGCCTGGGAGAGATCGCCTCCGGTCATCACCCGGGCTCGCGAGGTCAGATCCCCGGCCGACGTGATGATCAACACGCCAACCGCCCCGACGATCCAGCGCCGGAGACGGCCACGCTCCGTGTCGAGCTTGGCGGCGTCGCGCGGCAGGACCCAGACGTCCACGACGAGACAACCGACGAGGACGGCCATGGCCAGAAGCCCGAGCCAGCGGCCCAGCGTCGGCAGGACGAGCTCGTGGACGCTCATCAACCCGCTACTTGATCCTGAAAGCGAAGTCGCCCTCGGTCCGGTGACCGTCGCGAGCCACGACGCTCCAAAAGACGCGGTAGCGGCCCGGCGGCAATGGCGGCAACCCGACCTCGAGGAGGGTGCCGCTCGCGGGGTCGACGCGCGAATCGCCCTTGTCGACCCGATGCTTGCCGTCGTCCTCGACCCGCACGGTGCTGAACACCGGCTCGATCTGTCCATCGAACCAGATACGGACTGCCGGCGGCGAGGCGTCCACCGTGTGGCCGACCCGCGGCTCAGAGCGGTCGAGAAACGCGTGCGCCCACCCGAGGACCGGCGTGAGCAGAAACGCCGCCGCCGTCAGCAGTCCGCGCGTGCGCATAGCCGCTACTGGGGCTGAGTCGGCCCGAGAACGCCGTGGAACGGCGTCCAGGTGAACACCTGGGGCCAGATGTCGTCTAGATAGAAATGGATCTGGGCGAGCGCCCCGATGTCCTTGCTGACGTCATGGTTGATCGGAATGACAGCCTCGAGCCCGAGCTGAAAGTAGCGCCCGAACCAGATGATCCCAGGGTTGACGCTGCCGGTCGTGCGGCCGGCGTCGCGCCCGTCGACCGGAGTCTCCAGCACGAGCTCGACGATCGGAATCATGCGGTTGAGCGGCGCCGGAAGCCCGACGTCGCGCACGTTCGATTGCAGGTACTGCAGGTTGTACTGAACACTGAACCCCCACTGGAAGACGGTCGGATTCAACGGCTTCTTCACGTCGACGTTGCCGTCCTCGTCGGTCTCGAAGGTCTTGGTATGCACGCGCGAGGGGATCGCCAGCCCGAGCACGCCCGTGATCGCCAGCGGCTTCATGAGCTCGAGCTGGTCCGGCAGGTCGCCGAAGCCCTTCCCGAAGAAGAGCTGCGGCGTCCAGGTATCGAAGCTCTCGGCATCGACCTTCTTGCTGCCGGTGCCGCCCACGTCCCAGCTGAGCCCGAGCGCCAGAAGGAGCTCGTGCGGCGCGCTCTTGAAGAACACGTACTTTGCCGCAATCTCGAGGTTGTCGAAGCCGGTCACCGTCGAGCCCTCGTCCGGATCGAGAATCGTGAAGGTGCCGCCGAGCGAGATGCCGAGATCGGGGCTCAATCGCTTCGAGAACTCACCGCTCAGATCAAACTGCTTCGTCGGCGGTGCCTCTTCCGATCCCCGGAGCTTGAGGTACGAGAGCGTCGGCAACGAGAGCTCGTCGGCCACGAACGGATCGTCGGTGGCGAGAGTCGCCGGAAAGAATCGCTTGCCGATCAGGCCGTGAGCCTGAGCCGTGTGCGCGCCCCCCAGGATCAGCGCCAGCACGAGGGCGCATGCGTATAGAGTTCTCCCTCTCATGGGACCCCCCTTAAAAGTTTGTGGATCGTTCGAGTGGGTCTAGACGAGGGGTGCGGGTGGCGCGCGGGGGTGCGACGGATCGAGCGAGCGAAGCGCGACGCAAAGCGGATCGAATGACGCCACGATCGCGCCGATCCAGAGGATCGGTGCGTCGAGGGCCACTAGAGCGACGGTGGTGCCGTCCAGGTGGGCCGCGGCCGACGCGGTCGCACAGGCGACGGGTTCGTCCCCATGGTGGACGGAGTGCACCGCCGATTCAAGACCGAGGACCGCCACCAGCAGGGCGAGCGCAGCGACGACCGGTCGACGTGGCCGCCGACGCGCGAGCGAGACCGCCAGAAGCAGCCCCGCGATGACGATGCCCACGGGTGGGTTGGTCCGATCGTCGGCGACCAGCACGTCGTGGCCGGTCGGCTGCGCGGGAGCCGGCGGCTGCGGCGCCTCGAACACCGCGCGATCGACCAGGCCGACGTGAGCCTCGGCCGGTCCTGCGGCCGAAAACGCAGCGATCACGGCGAGGATCGCCAGGAACCGCAGCATGGCTGGCACTGTAGCGAAGAAACGCGCCGGACTCAAACGCCGCGTACCCTTCCGGTACACTGGCCGGGTGTACGCGCTCGGACTCGCCGCCCGCTGGATCCATCTGGCGAGCTCCATCTTCCTGGTCGGCGCCGCCGCGATGATCGTGATCGCGGGCCGCTCAGACCGCCCCACGGCCCAGCGCTGGGAAGGCCGCGTGCTCGCGTGGGCGCGGTGGCTTGCGATCACCGCGATCCTCTCGGGCATCGTCGTCGTCTCCACGCAGACCGCGCTCTTCGAAGGCCGCGCGTCGGCCGCCGCCGAGCCTCGCGCGATCGCGCGCGTGCTCGTTGACACCCAGTTCGGCCGCGTGTGGATCGTGCGCGCCGGATTTCTCCTGCTGCTGGCCGCCTTTCTCTCCCTGCGGCTGTCGGTCGCGCACCGCGCCGACTGGCGCGCCTCTCGCGGCGAGGCCGTGGCGCTTGGCGTCGCCGCGCTGGTACCGCTGGCGGCGGCGGGCCACGCCGCGGCGGTCGAGCCCGACACCGTCCGCGCGATCGCGCTCGACGCCCTGCACACGCTCGGCGCCGGGCTCTGGGTCGGTGCTCTCCTGCCGCTGGCGCTCCTGCTGAAGTCGGCGTCGCGCGAGGACGGCGCCGATGCGCGGCCCCACGCGGTCCTCGCCGCGCGCCGATTTTCGCGGCTGGCACTCGGCATCGTGATCGTGCTGGTGGCGACCGGCACCTGGCTCGCGGTCACGCACGTCGGCAATGTCGCCGGCCTCGTCGGCACAACCTACGGGCGCCTGCTGCTGACGAAGCTCGCGCTGCTGCTCGGGGCGCTGGGCTTCGCCGCGCTCAACCGGTCGGTGCTGCTGGCTCGGCTCGGCGGCGACGGGCCGACCGTCGGACGCCCGGCCATGCGCCGCCTCGCCCAGTTCGTGGCGGTCGAAGCGGGATTGGCGCTGGCCATTCTCGTGATGGTCGCGGCGATGAACGTGACGCCGCCGGCGCGGCACGAGGCGCCGGTGTGGCCGTTCACGATCCGGCTCGCGCTCTCGGCGCTCGAGGGCCGAGCGGCCGACGCGACGCGCGCCCTCATCGGAAGCCAGATCGCGGTGATCGGGCTGGTCGCGCTGGTCGCGGGTCTGGCGATGCGAGCCTGGCGGCTGCCGCTCGCGGCGGTGGCACTCGCGGCAGTCGGCGCCGGCGTGGGCCTGGCGCTCCCGCCGCTCTCGATCGACGCGTACCCGACGACCTATCTGCGCCCGACGGTGCCGTACCAGACCTCCGCGATCACCGCCGGCGCCGTGCTCTATCAGTCGCATTGCGCCGGATGTCACGGGCCGCGCGGCGCCGGCGACGGGCCCGCCGGCCGAACGCTTCCGCGATCGCCGGCCGACCTGCGCGCGCCGCACACCGCTCAACACACCGCGGGCGATCTCTTCTGGTGGATCAGCCACGGGATCCCGGGCTCCGGCATGCCCGGCTTCAGCTCGCAGCTCACCGAGGACCAGCGCTGGGAGCTGATCAACTTCCTGCGCGCGCTGTCGGCCGGATACGGCGCGCGAGGCATGGGGCCCACGATCGAGCGTGACCGGCGGTGGCTCGTGGCGCCCGACTTCACGTTCTCGGTCGGTCCCACGCCGCCGCGCTCGTTGAAGGACTATCGCGGACGCACGGTGCTCGTCGTGTTCTATTCCCTTCCCGGCTCCCGCCCGCGCATGAGTCAGCTAGCCGGGCGCGAGGGCACCCTGGCCATTCTCGGCGTCGAGGTCATCGCGGTGCCGATCGACGCCGACCCGGACGCGATCCGTCGTCTCGGTGCGGAGCCACGCGTGCTGTTCCCCGTGGTCACCGAGGGCGCCGAGACGATCGTGGCGGCCTACCGGCTGTTCGCGCTGGCACCACACGTCGAGCTCCTGGTCGATCGCCAGGGCTACGTTCGCGCGATCACGAGGAGCGGCGGCGAGGCGCTCGACGTTGACGCGCTGGTCGCGCAGATCATGCAGCTCAACGAGGAGAAGATCGCCGCCGAGACGGCGCCCGAGGAGCACGTGCACTGATGCGGGCCTGGAAGGTGGTGGCCGTGATCAACCTGGCGCTGCTGATCGGCGCCGGGTGGGGCTACACGTTCTGGGGCCTGCGCGTCGGCCGGCTCGAGCGCGAGCTGGCCGAGGCCAAGGCCGCCGCGGAGAGCGGGATCGAGCGGCAGTGGGAAGTCGAGGGCATCGTGCGCGCGAGCCTTCCCGAGATCGGCGTGCTGGTGCTGACGCACGGCGAGATCCAGGGCTTCATGCCCGCGATGACGATGGGTTTTCGCGTCGCCTCGCCGAAGATTCAG
>DATEMW010000522.1:0-4954 GCA_035275385.1 Candidatus Methylomirabilota bacterium
AGCACGATCGGCAGCTGCGCCGGCGCCAGCGCCTGCGTCATCCCGTCCCATTGATGAACGTCCGAGCCGCAGATCGACGCGACGTCGACGCGCACGAGCAGGGCGCCGGGCTCGAGCTCGTCCTCGCGGGGCACGGGGAGCACGCGGATCTCGATGGGCTTTCCGTACTCGGCAACGACGGCGGCGCGCGCGGTCTTGGGCAGGTTCATGGCTTCCTCCTCGGATTCGGCTCAGAAGTATACCGATGTTCGCGATCCGCGAGGCTATTGGGTAGTAGGATGGCGGCAGGGAGCCAGACCCGATGCCCGAGTGCAAGCATGGATTGAAGACCGGTTGCGCGTACTGTCACGTGACGGCCAGGCCGGGGTCGTCGCGCGCGGCGCCGCCGAAGAAGAAGACGCGGCCCTCGGCGCTGTCCGAGAAGATGAACGACCGGATGACGGAGCTCAAGCGCCGGCTCAAGCAAATTCGGGGCGAATAGCCGCCCGACCGACCTCTCCGGGTTCTTGGGAGGCGCTCACACGCTGGTGCATAGTTGGGGGACACCGCCATGCCCCAGACGCGCACCGTTCGAGCGCCTGTCCGCGCGGTCAAGGTCCCGTCCCGCCGGGCGCGGGCGCGTCAGTCGCGGTTCCCGCGGCTCCGGGCGGTCCTCCGGTTTCTCGGCCGCGCGTGGCTCGTCTTCCTCGCCTTCCCGCTGGCGCTGCGCATCATCGTCGCCACGGTCGTCATCATCGCGCTGTGGTCCGCGGTGAACTGGGCGTATCAGGTCGTCCGCAAGCCGACCGAGCTGTTCTTCCCTGTGAGCGGCGCGCTCTCGAAGAGGCCGGCCGAGACGTGGCGACAGTATTCGCCGCTCTTCAACATGCATTCCACGGTTGTCATGACGCCGGAGCTGCTCGCCGCACTGGCGCAGGTCGAGGGCGCCGGCAATCCGGTGGCGCGCACGTACTGGCGCTGGCGTCTATCCTGGAACCCGTTCGAGGTCTACCGGCCGGCCTCGAGCGCGGTCGGCATGTATCAGATCACCGATCCGACGTTCCGCGAGGCCCGCCGCTACTGCATCCACGATCACGTGGTCGTCGAGGAGGGGCCGTGGCACGAGTGGCGCTCGTGCTGGTTCAACTTCGTCTACATGCGCGTCATCCCGAGCCACGCGGTCGAGATGACGTCCGCGCTCCTGGATCGCAGCGTGGCGAGCACGCTGGCGCGCCAGCGCGTCGCCGCCGCCACGTTACAGCAGAGGCAGGATCTGGCCGCGATCATCCATCTGTGCGGCGGCGGGCCTGGCGACGGGTACGCGCGCCGGGGATTCAACCTCACGCCGGGCCAGAAGTGCGGTGACCACGACGTCAAGGGCTATCTGGCCGGCGTGAACGCGATGAAACGACAGTTCGCCCGGATGGCGGCCGAGTAGCGCTCCGGATCAGCTTTTCATCACCGCCGCGAAGGCGTCGAGCCGCGGCAGCACCGCGTCGCGGCCTTCTGACGGCACGCCGAAGATCGCGCGCTCGACTCCCGCGGCCGCCAGCGCGTCGAGGGCCGGTTTCTTCGGCGGCGCGAAGAAGATCGAGACCGGCGCCGTCTTCGGATCGCGCCCCGCTTTCTTCAGGCGCTCGCGGAGCTGGGGGATCTTCTCGACCGGATTCGTCTTCGGACGCATGATCGGCATCCAGCCGTCGCCGTACTCGACGACGCGATCGAATGTGGTCTCGCCGTCGCCGCCGATGAGGATCGGCGGATGCGGTTTCTGGATCGGCTTGGGATCGGCCCAGATCTTGTCGAAGTTCACGAAGTCGCCGTGGAACTCGGCCTCCTTCTTGGTCCAGATCTCCTTCATCGCGAGCATGCGCTCGCGCAGGAGCCGCCAGCGGCTCTTCCACTCGGTGCCGTGGTTGGCCATTTCTTCCTGATTCCAGCCACCGCCAATGCCGAAGAGCACGCGGCCCCCCGTCAGCCGGTCGAGCGTCGCGACTTCCTTGGCGAGCGTGATCGGATCGCGCTCGATCACCAGACAGATGCCGGTGCCGAGCTTCAGCTTCTTGGTCACCGCACCGGCCGCCATCAGCGCCACGAACGGATCGTAGGACGACCAGTAGTCGCGCGGCAGGTCGCCGCCGCCCGGCCACGGGCTGCGCCGGTTCGCGGGAATGTGCGTGTGCTCCGGGAACCACACCGACTCGAAGCCCCGCTCCTCGAGCGCCTTCGCGAATTCGTCCGGTGCCATCGCGTACTCGGTGGGAAACATCACGACGCCGTAGTGCATGAAGACCTCCTCTTGTCTCGTGCGTCGTATCTTACAGCGTCCGCCGACCTCTGCGCCCTGCCTTACTGGTGCACTTGGCGGCGTTCGGCTAGACTCCCGCGATGAACCGCCGCGCGTTCTTGTGTGGGCTCACGGGGACTCTGGCTGCGCCACTCGCCGCCGAGGCGCAGCAGGCCGCGAGGGTCTATCGCATTGGCGTGCTGACGCCCGGTATACGCACCACCGGTTCGTCACCCTCGGTAACCGCCCATTTTCTGCCCCTGATCCTGAACGAGCTAGGGTACGTCAACGGCCAGAATCTCGTCATCGAGCAGCGATTCGCCGAGGGAAAGATCGATCGCCTCCCGGGGCTGGCGCGCGAGCTCGTGCAGCTCAAGGTGGACGCACTGGTCGCCGCCAGCCCGCCTGCCATACGGGCTGCCAAGGACGCGACGACCAAGATTCCGATCATCATGCTACTCAGCTACAGCGATCCTGTTGAGCTCGGGTTTGTGGCGAGCTTTGCGAGGCCGGGAGGGAACATCACCGGGGTGGCGCTTGCTGCCGAACCTACAATGGCGGGCAAGCGGCTGGAGCTGATCAAGGAAGTAGTCCCGCGGGCGACGCGGATCGCCGTGCTCGGCACCGGCGAAACGCAGTCTCGGACGCAGGTGCAGTGGGCGGAGAAGGTCGCGCCGTCTCTCGGTGTCAGGCTGGTGGTCGTCGAAGCACGGAACGGAGACTACGATCGTGCGTTTGCCACGATGGTGGCCGAACGGGCCGAGGCTCTGTCCGTCGTCGCGAGCGTCATTCTCAGCACCGATGTTGGACGGATCATCCAGCTCGCCGCCAAACACCGGCTGCCGGCAATCCACGAGTGGCGAGAGCATGCCGAAGCAGGTGGCCTGATGGCGTACGGCGGCAGTGTGGCAGGGTTCACTCGCCGCGCTGCTGCCTATGTCGATCGGATCCTCAAAGGGGCGAATCCGGCCGAACTGCCCGTGGAGCGAGCGACCAGGTTCGAGTTCGTGATCAATCTCAAAACCGCGAAGGCGTTGGGGCTGACGATTCCGCAGGCGGTGTTGGGGCGGGCCGATCGGGTGATCGAGTAGCCGGTGCTCGGTCTAGGGGCGATGTAGCATGAGTCGAGTGAGCCCTCCCCGTCACGTCATCGTCTGCGGAGCGGGCGTCGTCGGCGCGTCGGTCGCCTACTTCCTGGCGCGGCGCGGTGTCGCCGTTACGGTGGTCGAGCGCTCGGGCGTAGCCTGTGCCGCCTCGGGCAAGTCTGGCGGGTTCCTCGCGCTCGACTGGTGCGACGGCTCGGCGCTCGGGCGGCTGGCGCGCGCGAGCTTCGCGCTTCACGCTGAGCTGGCCAAGGAGCTCGCGACCGACTACGGCTACCGCCGCATGGACACGTTCATGCTGGCCGCGCGCGAGCGGGGCGCGTTGACCGGCGGCCATCGCGTCACCGCGCCGCGTTGGCTCGACGGATCGGGCATCGTCACCGCGACGCTTGGCTCGACCGAGACGACCGCCCAGGTCACGCCTGCGCCTTTCACTCAGGCGCTGATCGATGGCGCGCGGGCGCACGGGGCAAAGCTTCGCATTGCCGTGGTCGAGGACATCGCGCGACGCGACGGCGCGGTCGCTGGCGTCGTGACCGCCGACGGCCACACGATCGACGGCGACGCCGTCGTTCTGGCGATGGGGCCGTGGACCGGTCGGCTGGCCGGAAGACTCCAGCTGCCCAACGTCTATGGGCTCAAGGGCTACAGCGTCACGCTCGCCGCGCCGGATGTGCCGGCGCACGCGCTCTTCGTCGACTACCGCACGAGCGACGGCCGTGCGCTCGAGCCCGAGATCTTCCCGCGGCCGGAGGGCGAGGTCTACATCTGCGGGATGGCTGATCCGGCCCCGCTGCCCGAATCGCCGGAGCTGGTCGAGGTGAACGACGCCTCGTGCGCGGTGCTGGCTCGCGCCGCTGGCCGCGTGTCGACCACGCTCGCCGAGGCGCGGATCGTGCGGCGCCAGGCGTGCTATCGCCCGGTGACCGACGACGGGCTTCCGCTGATCGGGCGCGTGCCCGGGCTGCGCGGCGTGTTCGTGGCGACGGGCCACGGGCCGTGGGGCATGCTTAACGCGCCCGCGACGGGCCTGGCGCTCGCCGAGCTCATCGCCGACGGCGCGCCGTCCTTGGTCGATCTGCGCGCGTTCGATCCGGCGCGTCTGCTATAGTCCGGCCACATCATGAGCGATTTCCTTCTCTCGGGAATCCGCGTCATCGACTCCGCGAGCTTCATCGCCGGACCGGTGGCGACGACGATCATGGCCGACCTCGGCGCCGACGTCGTCAAGATCGAGCCGCCCGACGGCGATCCGTATCGCCATCGCACTGCCGGTCCCGGTGTCGTCGAGAGCCCGTACAACTACCGCTACATCGTCGACAACCGCACCAAGCGCGGACTCGCGCTGGACCTGCGTCAGCCGGCCGGGCGCGCCGTGCTGTATCGACTGATCGAGCGCGCCGACGTGTTCGTGACCAACACGCCGCTCGAGTCGCGCACGCGTCTCGGCATCAACTGGAGCGACCTGGCGCCGCTCAACCCGCGGCTCATCTACGCGTCGATGACCGCGTACGGCGAGCACGGGGAAGAAGCGCCGCGCACCGGGTTCGACGCGACGGCGCTCTGGGCTCGCACGGGCCTGATG
>DATEMW010000523.1:0-5478 GCA_035275385.1 Candidatus Methylomirabilota bacterium
GTTGTACCAGAGGCTCATCCGGCCGGGCTCGAGCACGGCGTCCTGCTGCCGGAGCTCGCCGGTCCCGACGGACACGACCAGCAGATCGTCCTCGCCGGCCTTCCACCCGAGACCGTACGGCTCGGTCGTCGCGTAGAGGAACGCCTTGAACGCAGGGTTGTTGAAGCCGGTCATCCCGCCGTCGACGAAGACGAAGCGATAGGCCTGCGCCCGACCGAGACTGACCACCTCGGGCTCGAAGTACGCGGGCGCCGCGGCGCTGGCCCGCGCCAGCTGCCAGAGCTTGAGGTCGAGGTTGCAGTCGTCGCGGTCGCGCTGGTTGTACGGAGCCGCCGGGCAGTTGGAGACGAGCCACGGCGAGTCGGTGGACGCGTTGCGCATCACCAGCAGCAGCAAGGTGCGCAACCGGTCCGATCCGAGCGTGGTGTCCACGCCGAACCACGACTTCAGCTCGTCCTCGAGCTGCCGCTTGTCGTACCAGTAATGGAACCAGCGCCGCCACCCGGCCGAACGGAACATCGCCCGGGCGTTGCCCATCATGAAGTCGCGGATTTCGCGCATCGGGATCCCGAGCGCGACGGCGGACGCGATGATCGCGCCGACGCTCGTCCCCGCGACCAGATCGAAGTGGTCCGCCAGCCGGAAGTCGGCGCGCCCGGCGCTGGCGCCGAGCCGATCCTCGAGCCGCGCCAGCACCTCGATCGGGATCACGCCGCGTACGCCGCCGCCGTCGATGGCAAGAATTCGCTTGGGTCTCATCCGGCATGGACCTCGTGGGTTTGGTACAGGACCTTCCAGTCGCCCGCTTCGCCGATCGTGACCCTCGACAGCTCGCCCAGCCGCTTCGCCACGTCCCAGGCGACGCCGCCTCGCGCATCCCGGATCGCGACGAGCTGAGCGCGAAGCCTATCTTGTTGATGGGCCAGCTCCAGGTGCATGGCTTCGGAGCGAAGCCTGAGCCGCTTGGCCTCGGACTGGAACATGATGCCGCCCAGCGCGGCGACGAAGGCCGGGAGCGCGGCGGCGCAGGTGCCGAGCACGATCGCCGCGGCGTGCAGCCGGTGGATCTCGAAGACCTCCAGGACGAACGCGAGGCCGGCGCAGCCGAGCACGATCCAGACGAGGATCTGCGCGAGATGCTCGAGCCCGTCGTCGATCGCGTGCATCCTGACTGCGTTGTCGTAGTGGTACCGGCGCTGTCCCTGGAGCCACTCGGACGTGGCGCGCTCGAGCGCGGTTCGCGCGCCGCCCGCGTCGAGACCGACGTGCGGGGGCGCCGCGGGTCGATCCGCGGTCGGCGGGAACGCGACGAGCGGCGCCGCGCGCGCGATGGCCCGGAAGAGCCAGCGCGTCCACCCGCGACGCGGATCGAGCGGCGCCGAATGAACGGGCAGGGGAACGAGCGGAACCGTCATCGCGACCGGCGCGAGCCACTGCATCGGGCGCGCGAGCTCAGCCAGATAACGGAAATCCGCAGCGTGCTCCTGATAGCGCCCCCGATGACTGGAGCGTTGCAACAGCAGGAGCGCCACGACGATCGCGACCTTGAGGCCCCCCAGCACGAGGACCGCAGCCAGCGGCGGGGCGCCGCGCGTCAGGAGCGAGACCATCATCAAGGTGACCGCGGCACTCACCGCCAGGCCGGCCAGCGCAAACGACAGAACGAACGCCCCTCGATATGTCCGCATGTAGCTGTCCGACAGCAGCGAGGCTCGCGCGTAGCAGGCGGCGTACGGCTCGATCGTGATGGCGTCGCGGGCCGCCTCGGGCCGGTGCGTTTCCTCGGCAAAGGCGTAGCGACCGCCGCACGCGGCCCCGAGCGAAAGGACGGACCGCCAGGCGGCGCCAAAGATCCGGGCCAATCGTCGATCACGACACATCGGATGGAGCGGCGCCTCGCCGTACACGAGCCGGAGCCGTTCCACCGCTTCGGTCAGCGATTCGCCGCGCTTGGCTCGTCCGGGTCCAGACTCGTCAGACGCCTCGAGCTGATCGGGCAGTGAGATCAGGTGCGCCACGTGGTGGCAGAGCTCGCCGCGCCAGCGGCCGTCGCCGAGCGGGCTCGCGCGTTGCCATTCTTCCTCTCCGGTGGTCGGACGGTCCTCGATCGATGCGTAGACCGCGATCCGCGCTTCGTGCTCGGCCGTCAGCACGACCACCACCGGCAGAAGGAACCTCTCCAGCCCGATCGTCACCGTTTCGCGCGTGCCCGCGGGGGCGCCGATCGCCTGCGGGTCGTAGACCGCCAACAGCAGGTCGGCATGCTGCATCAGCATTTCACGGGCGTGGTCGTACGCCTGGCGCCGGCGCTCTTCGTTCTCGTAGCGGCCGTCCAGGCGGATCAGCTGCCGGGCCCGGCCGGCCAACTGCTCCAGCGCGTCGGCTTCGTCGGGACGAAACTCCGGTCTCAGCTTGCCCGGCAGTCCGGGGTAGTCTTCCCTTGGAAACGGCAGCACGGCCTCGAGCTGCACGCTCACACCGCCGGCGCGCCCCGCGTCGAGCGCGGTTTGCGCACCGATCTGATCCGCTCCCGCGGCCAGGCTGCTGAGCGTGGTGAGGGCCGGCGCCGACCCGCCGAAGAAGTCCGCGAGGCGGCCGTGATCGGCGTGCGCCGTCTGGACGCGCGCCTCCAGCGCCGATTGCATCGACTCGACCACGATCTGCCACACCTCTGCGCAGGCCCGGGCGGCCTGCGCCTTCATGCGCTCGGCGGCCGGGTTGGGATGGTCATGCGACTCACCGGCGAAGCGCCGGTTGCCGACGACCGCGACTTTCAGCGCGCAGGCCGGCTTCGGCAGATCGCGCGCGAGTGCCGGCTCATCCATCGGAGCGCTCGCGATAGGCGGCGAAGAGCTTGTCGAGGCGCGCGCGCTCCCCCGCGAACAAGGCACACGTGCGCGCCGCCATCTCGTGGGCGCCCTGGATCAGCCGCGTCCTTCCGATCGCGGTGCGGCCGATGATCGAATCGCCGTCGCAGGGCGCGATGAGCGCGACCGACACGCCATCGACTCGCTCGGCGCCGGTGGCCAGGCGCCGGCTGTGGTTGGCCGCCTCGTGCATGACGGCAAAGGCGCGCATGAGGGCCGGATAGGGCCGGCCGATCATCATGTAGAAGAGGCCGCGCTGCCAGAGCGCCGGCCGCGACATCGGCGCTTCGCAGGGACTGCTGGCCAGCACGAGGATGTCGGTGCACCCGTTCCCAATCGCGCGCGCAATCGGCAGGTGGTCCGTCACGCCCCCATCGACGTACTCGCGTCCGTTCAGGACGACGCGGCGGTTGTACAGCACCGGGAGCGCGCTCGACGCCTTCAAGAGGAGCGGGATCGGCTCCGACCGCGCGCGCACGTCGAGCAGCTCGTTCTCGCCGGATCGCGCATTGGTGACCGACAAGAAGAACCTGCTGCGCGAGGCCCGAATCGCGGCATCGTCCAGCCGCTTCCGGAGCGCGACGACGTCGTCGTACACGTAGTCGACGTCGACGATCTTGAACAGACGCCACGGGTTGATGAAGCGGCGATTGGCGATGTCGTCGAAGTAGACCGACATCCCGAGCGTGCCCTGTCCGGACAGGAAGTACGCTGCGTTCACGCCGCCGGCGGAGGTGGCGTACACCTCGTCGAAGACGTTCCGGAAGCCGAGCTGATCGAGGGCGAGAAGGCTCCCGGCGGAGACGACGCCGCGCATCCCACCGCCCTCGATGACCAGCGCGAGCTTGCGCGCTCCGTCCGAACGGCTCCGTTCGGCCGGCGCCGCGCGCTCGATCATGAGGTCGATGACGCGCTCCGGCCGCGTGCCCGCCAGGCCGGTTGCCCCGAGCGCGCCGGATGGAGCCGTCATCCGCGCCGAGGGTCGACGTGGATGCCGCAGCGGATCACGAGGATGCCGAGCCCCATGCCGACGATGCCGAAGAACGCGCCGATCGCCTGAGTTGTGCAGTCGCCGATGAGCCCCTTGACGATCCAGTCGCTCCCGCTCGAGCGATCGGCCACCAGGTAGGCGAGGGCCGCGAAGACGGCGACGACGGCCGGCAGCGGCCAGGCGCGGCTGATCGCGATGCGCGTCAGATCCTTCACGATCGCCAGCGCGTGCGCGATGCCGTTGATGCTCGTCTGGCGCGCGACGAACTCGGACCACTGCGGGGACGCCCGGAGCGCGTTGGTCATGATCGCCATCGCCAGGCCCAGGCCCGTCCCGGTGATCAAGTGCGCCCAGCCGAGCCGCGTGTATACGAACAGGTCGAGCCAGAACGCGCGGCTGTAGGTCGCTTCGCGCTGCAGCAGCCACCGCATCGCCACCAGGGAGTCGATCCGATAGACGGACACGATCGTGAGCACGACCAGCACGCTCCCGAGGAAGCCGATGACGCAGCCCATGACGAGCGCGCCGGCCGGCCGTAGATACGAGCGGGGCGCGAACTCGCGGGCGAACACCGTATGGTAGAGGGCCAGGCCGAACGCGATCGAACCGGCCCAGAGCATGCCGGCGATGAGCCCGTGAAAGAGGCCGGCGGCGGCGCCGTCGTCGGGCGTCTGCGTCAGCGCGAAGTGGAGCATCCCGGGAAGCCACTTGTACGCCGCAGCCGCGACAGCGGCCAGGAGCGCCGCGGGGACCACCATGATCGGGACGAGCGGAAGCCCTTCGCGCAGACGGACCGCCCGCGCCTGGCGCTGCACCGGCGCGCGCCTGGGCCCTGGAAGCTGAGCGAAGAGCGCGTCGAAGATCGGTGCCGGCACGAGCTGATCGGCGGCGATCCGCGTGTGGGCGAGCGCCGTCTGCGCGTCGGCCCGCGTGCTCGGGTCGTCGAGCTTCCGGAACAGCGTCCGATGCAGCTCCGCGTCGTCCAGGCGGGCCAGGCTGACCGCGGCAGCGCGACGCACCGACTCGTCGGGATCGGAGAGCGCCAGCCGCACGAGCGCTTCGCCGAGCTCCGGCACTGGATCGATCGCGAGCAGGCGCGCGGCATTGCGGCGCACGCGGTCGGCGGGGGCGCCGAGCGCTTCGGCGACGACCGCGCGGTGGACCGCCGGGTAGTCGCGCCGGATCCGGGCCGCCCACGGGCCCATCTGTTCGCCGCCGGCCAGGCTCGCGCGAAGCACGAATTCCGCCTCGTCGGCAAACAGGCCGGCCTGGTTCTTGAACGGCTCGCACTCGACCAGGATGTCGTGGTGCTCACCGAAGTAGCCGGCGAGCGTGCCGTCGCGCTCGCTGATGACCTTCTCGATGATCTTGTCCAGCAGATCGGCGGCGACCAGGAGCGCGCTCACGCGCCGGTCGCGCTGACGGCCGACCGGCTCGGCGAGCCGATCGTGCGACAGCTCGTACCAGCGCTCGCCGCCACGCAGCTCGGAGCGCAGGAGCTGGCTCTTCTCGAGCTGGTCGACGATCCAGTCGGGCAGGCGCCCGGTGCGTCCGTTGGCTCGCTGCACCATCGTCCGGGTCGACGACGTGGTGACGAACTTCATGCAGCCCAGCCGGATC
>DATEMW010000524.1:0-2665 GCA_035275385.1 Candidatus Methylomirabilota bacterium
CACGTGGACGGTCGCCGAGGCCAAGGCGTTCTGCCGGATGGTGGAAGACTGCGATCTCTACTGGCTCGAGGAGCCGGTGACCGCCGACGACAAGGCGGGCCTCGCCGAGGTGCGTCGCTCGTCGGCCGTGCCGATCTCGACCGGCGAGAGCGAGTTCACCCGCCACGACTTTCGCGAGATCGCCGAGCTGCGCGGGGCCGACGTCCTGCAGCCCGATCTCGCCATCGCCGGCGGCATCACCGAGGGTGTCCGCATCGGCGCGATCGCCTCGGCCTACAACTTGAGGCTGGCGCCGCACCTCTGGTCGGGAGCGCCGGCATTCGCCGCCGGCGTGGCGCTCGCCGCGAGTCAGACGACGGGCTTCATCCTCGAGTACTCGCTTGGCGCCAACCCGCTACTTCACGATCTGGTCGCGGAGAAGTTCCCGGTGGTCGACGGCTACGTCGAGATCCCGGACCGCCCGGGGCTCGGCATCACGGTCGACGAATCGTTCTTGCGCCGGTACGCTCGCGAGTAGTCGAGCACCTGGAGCGGGCGTGGCGGCGGCGGGGCCGGGTGGCGGGTGGGGTCGCGCGACCGCCACCCGGCCCCACCGCCGCCACGCCCACTTCGCTTCGCGGCAACTCGCGGCGATCGACCCGGTTTGAGCCTAGGACAGGTTAGCGGGCCGGCTCGGGGACCGGCGCCGGGACGCTGCCCGACTTGGGCGCGTAGGTCGGCAGCATCGAGGCGAAAAGCGTCGTCAACGTCGCCAGGAGCGCCAGCACCGTCAAGAGCGTCGTGAAGCCGGCCGCCTTGACGGTCGGCCCCAGCAGATAGACCGCGAGGGAGCTCACGCCGAAGCCGACCGCGAGCCGGATGCCGGCCACGCGCGAGCGCATCCGGTCGTCGACGTACTGCACGATCATCGCGTCGATGAACGGGATCGCGCCGAACACGAAGACCATGAAGAGCAGCATCGCCGCGTAGTGCGGCCAGCCGCTGGTCTGCGAGGCGAACAGGAACAGCGGCACCTGTCCGGCCGCCACCGGCACGTACACCCACTTGAGCGGCACGCGATCGATCAGCTTGCCGACCACGAGCTGCGCGAACGACGCGATCGTGTAGACGACGGCGAGCAGCACGCCGATCTTGGCCGGATCGTCGACGATCCCGTGCAGGCGCTCGGTCAGGAGCTGCCCGTTGCCGTTCGTCGTGAAGTTGAAGATCAGGCTGCCGGTGATCGCCGCCAGGGTCATCACCGTGAGCACGCGCGCCAGCACCGAGCGCGGCAGGTCGACCATCTTCGGCGCGCGCTTGGCGGGCGGGACGTCCTCGCGCGGGACCACCAGCACGAACAGGAGACCGCACGCGAGCGCCAGGAGGCCGGGGACCACGAACGCCGCGCGCCAGCCCGCGTACTTCACCAGAAAGCCCGTGAGCACGGCGGCGATCGCGATGCCCATGTTGCCGGCGAGCCCGTTGAGCCCGATCGTGAAACCCGGGTTCTTCACGCTCTGCACGAGCATCGGAATGCCAACCGGGTGATAGATCGACGAGAACGCGCCCATCACCGTGAGCGCGATGGCCAGCGACCAGACGCCGGGCACCATCGCGATGGCCAGGCCCGACACGCCCATCCCGAGGAAGAACACCACCATCATCGCGCGCCGGCCCCACAGGTCGCCCAGGCGCCCGGCCGGCAGCGAGCCGAGACCGAACAGCACGAACGCGCCGACCGTGTAAGGCATCAGGTCCTGCCAGATCATTCCCCACTCCGCGGCGATGGCCGAGACGGCGGTGGCGAAGATCAGCAGGAACAGGTGATCGAGCGCGTGGCCGACGTTGAGCAGCAGCGCGGTAGGACTGGCGTTCGTCATCGCGACGGGGGTCTCCTTCATGGGCCCGGCCAGGCATCGAGCACGGCGCGCTTGAGCCGCCGTCGCTCGCCCTCGGACAGCTTGAAGTCGTGCGCGTAGGGAGCCGACTCGAACGAGCCGTAGCTCGGATTCGCGATCATGATCCACTCGCGGCCCCAGCGCGCCTTGTGGTCTTCCATCACTTTCAGCCGCTCGGCCTCGCTGCCGCGGTACTCGTCGACGAAGTCGCCGAAGTTGTCGCCCACGTTGATGAGGATCCGATAACTTTTCGCGATGTAAGCCCGCCGTGTGCCCTTGGCGGAGCCCCAGTCCGGCTGCTTACGCGTCATCAACATCGTATCCACGTTGCCGCCCATCGGAAAGCCGAACTTCTCGAGGTTCTTGCGGGTCGCCGGCTCCTCCTCGGCGGTGCGGTTGGAGACGTAGAAGACCTTGACGCCCTTCCCGTCGGCGTACCGGGCAAACTCCAACGCTCCCGGAATCGCTTGCGAGGTCACCGTGTTCACGTAGGCGTTCCACGTCTTCGGATCGAAGCTCGTGCCCTTCAAGGCCATCCACGCCTGATAGCCCGAGTTGTCGAGAATCGACTCGTCGATATCCAGAACGATCGCCGGTGGCAGCGACTGGTAGGCGCCCGTTTGCTCCTTCGGCGCCGCCGTCCAGCTGGGATCCGCCAGAGCCTGGTCGAGCCGGATGCGAGCGAGCGCAAAGGCCGTGAGGGCGCTGGCCTTGTACTCGACCGATCGCTGCATCCAGAGCACCGCGTTGAGGAGATCGCTCTGGGAATCGGAAGCCTGAACCTGGGC
>DATEMW010000525.1:0-14870 GCA_035275385.1 Candidatus Methylomirabilota bacterium
GCGGTCGTCTGGCCGAGCGCGCCGAGGATCAGCGCGTAGGCTGCGTAGATCCCGGGAAGCTTCAGGTTGTACGCGGCGGCGTACGGCGGGACGCCGGCGAGCAACAGCTGTCCGAAGTACGCGTACTCGCCCTCGTCGCGGTCGAGGGGAACCTCGAGAAGCCTCAGCCTGATCAGCGCCGCCGCGAGCACGACGGCCGCAACCGACGCCCATGCCCATACGCGCGGCTTCACGGCAAGGTCTTCTCGTACACGGTGACCGGTGGGCCGTTGGCTCTCGCGCGGAACACGTGGCGCTCGGGCTCGGGAATGTTTTCCCAGATCGTGTCGGTCACCGGCAACGTGAGCGTCTTGTACCGAGGCGAGGTGACCTCGGACTTCAGGTACTGCAAGGTGCGCTCCTCGTCTTCTCTCGCGCCCAGCGCCGACGGCCTGAATCGGAAGAAATAGCGGAAGATCACCCACCGCGGAGGGGGCCAGCCCGCGAGGCTCTGGCAGCCCTGCCCGCCCCGCACCTCCAGGCTCGTGTGAAACCGAAGCGGCAGGTCGCCGTACGAGATGAACAGGCGGTCGCCCGGCCGCGCGGCCGTCCTCAGATGGGTCACGATCGCTTCGATCGGTCCGGGAACGTGATGCGTGATCTCGTCGACGTACTTCACGAGGGTCAGCGAGAATCGCCCGCGGACGAGATCGGCCCTATCGGGAAGGAGCGCCAGCAGAAGGACCGCGACGGCGAGAACGCGGCTCCGCCCGGCGAGCCACCGGATGGCGCATGCCTGCAGGAGCGCCCAGACCGGAAGCAAGGTGATCACGTAGCGGAAGAAGACGAAGGGAACCGTCGCGACCACCGCGATGTGGGTGATCGCGACGACCAGGAGGAAGAGGCACGTGCGCGCCCAGGGAGCGCGCAGATCGAGCCGCGCCCGGGTCACCGCTGCCGTCCCGACGAGGGAAGCGGTCAGGAGCAGCGCCGGGAACGCGTACAGCTCGATGCGCGCGGCGTACCGGCCCAGATTGCCCAGGTAGACCGCCGGAGAGTTCCGCGCGAGCAAGAAGCCGCTCTTCTCACCGAGATCGGCGCCCACCACCCAGGGCAGGCCGACCACCGCCGTCGCGATGAGGGCGCTGGCGAGCCACGGGAACACGGCGCGGTCGAATCCGATCACGACGAAGCCGAGCACGAGCCCGGCCGCCAGCGCGAGGAAGAGCAGGTGGCTCGTGTGGAGCAGCGCGGTGAGAGCCAGCGCGAGCCCGGCCGCGGCCAGGCGCGGGCGCGCCGGCAGCATGAAGAAGAAGGACAACGCCCACATCGCGGCGAAGATCGCCAGCGCGTAATACCGGCCCTGGCGGACGTGCAGCAGGAAGGGCACCGACAGCATCAGCGAGCCGGCCGCGATCAGCGCGGTCGGTCGGTCGCCGAACGCCCGAAGCGCGAGGAAGTACATCGAGGGCACCGAGAGAAGCCCGAGCAGGGCGAACGGGAGCCGGGCGGTCACGGTGGAATCGCCCAGGAGCGCGAACGAGCCCGAGGTGAGATAGATGGGCAGCCACGGCGTCTGTCGCCAGAGGTAGTTCGCGTCGTAGTCGGCGCCGCACTCCTGCGAGACGAGGTTGACGCCGTCCCAGGCGACGGGCACGCCGAATCGCAGCACGTTTTTCGCCAGGAGTGCGGTTTCGGCCTCGTCGTCCCAGAGATAACGGTCACCGAGGCCCGGAAAGATCAGGAGCGCAGCGACGAGCGTGAGGCCCGCGACCGCGCTATTCGCCCAGATACGCTCTCCGGACATCGGCGTTCTCCGACAGCTCGGCCGCGGTCCCCGCCAGCGCGATGGAGCCGGTCTCGAGTACGTACCCTCGGTGGGCGATCGAGAGCGCCATCGCGGCGTTCTGCTCGACGAGGAGAATCGTCATTCCCTGGCGGTTGATGTCGGTGATCGTGTCGAAGATCTGCTCGACGAGGACGGGGGCCAATCCCATGCTGGGCTCGTCGAGCAACAGCAGACGCGGATTGGCCATGAGCGCGCGGCCGATCGCCAGCATCTGCTGCTCGCCGCCCGAGAGCGTGCCGGCCACCTGCGTCAATCGCTCGGCCAGCCTCGGGAATAGCCCGAAGACGCGCTCGAGGTCGCCGCCGATGCCGGCGTCGCTCCGGAGGTAGGCGCCCATCATGAGATTTTCGCGGACCGTCAGGCGATTGAAGATCCGCCGGCCCTCGGGCACGTGGGCGACGCCGCGCGAGACGATCGCATGCGGCGGCACGTCGACGAGCGAGGCGTTCTCGAGCGTGATCGCGCCCCGACTCGGCTTGAGGAGCCCGGAGATCGTCTTGAGGGTGGTCGTCTTGCCGGCGCCGTTGTTGCCGAGGATCGTGACGATCTCGCCCTGACCGACCTCGAGGCCGACGCCCTTGAGCGCGCGGATCTCGCCGTAGGCGACGTCGATCGATTCGACCTTAAGCACCCGAGCGGGTCCTCGGGCCCGCGCCGCGCTTGCCCAGATAGGCTTCGATCACGCGCGCGTTGCTCTGCACTTCGCGGGGAGGACCCTCCGCGATCTTCTCGCCATGGTCCAGCACGGTGACGCGATCGGAGACCTCCATGACCACGCGCATGTTGTGCTCGATCAAGATGATCGCGAGCCCGAGGTCGGCGACGAGCCCGCGCAGCAGATGCATCAAGGCGCTCGCCTCGCCCTGCGTCATCCCGGCGGTCGGCTCGTCGAGGAGCAAGAGCGCGGGCTCGGACGCGAGCGCCCGGGCGAGCTCGAGCCGACGCCGATCACCGTACGGCAGGTTGCGCGCCACGACGTTCGCGGTGCCCGAAAGGCCGACGCGGTCGAGCAGGCCGACCGCGCGCGCGGCCAGCTCGGATTCCGTCCGACGAAACCCTGGATTGCGCGAGAGGACGTCCCAGAGACCCAGCGAGATCCGCGAGTTCATGCCGACCAGCACGTTCTCGATCGCGGTCATGTTGGCGAAGAGCCTGATGTTCTGGAACGTGCGGCAGATCCCGAGCGCCGTGATCTGATCGGGACGAAGGCCGAGGATCGGCCGCTCCCGGAACGTCACGCTCCCCTCGTCGGCCGCATAGAGCCCGGTGAAGATGTTGAAGAGCGTCGTCTTCCCGGCGCCGTTCGGGCCGATGATCGAGGCGACGCCTCGCTCGACCGCGAAGTCGACCCCGTGCAGCGCCGTGAGCCCCCCGAACCTCTTCGTGACCCCGCGGCACTCGAACAGGGACGGCACGGGGTGGCGGCCCTAGCGCTTCAATGCGCCAGCTCGCGCTGGCGTCGCCGGGCAGGGAAGATGCCCTGGGGACGAAAGATCATCATCAGGACGAGGATGATGCCGAACACCATGCGCTCGTACTTGGCCGGCTCGAACTGCGTCGGCAGATCGGCGAGGCTGAAGCCGAAGACGGTCACGCCGGCGTTCTTCAGCTCGTTGAGCCAGAGCGAGAACCCCTTCAACACCTGAAGATTGAGGACGGTCACGACCGTGGCGCCGACGATCGCGCCGGGAATCGAGCCCATCCCACCGAGGATGACCATCGCCAGGACGCCGATCGACTCGAGGAACGTGAACGACTCCGGATTGATGAAGACCTGCTTGGCCGAGAACAGGACACCCATCACTCCGGCGAACGAGGCGCCGCAGGCGAACGCCATCAGCTTCATGCGCACGAGCGGGACGCCCATCGCTCGGGCCGCCAGCTCGTCCTCTCGGATCGCCTCCCACGCCCGGCCGATGTGGGAATCTTCGAGCCGTCGGTTGACGATGATCACCGCGACCACGATCAGCAGGGCCAGGAAATAGAAATACTCGCCGTACGGAAGCCCGAACGGTGTGGGCGGCCGCGAGATCGGCGTGATGCCCTTGGGGCCGTTGGTGAAGTTGATGGGCTTGTCGAGGTTGTTGGCGAGGACGCGAATGACCTCGCCGAAGCCCAAGGTCACGATGGCCAGATAGTCGCCGTGCAGCCGCAGCACCGGCAGACCGAGGAGAATCCCGGTCAGCGCCGCGGTGCCGAGACCCACGAAGAGGAAAACGTAGAACCACCAGCCGGCCAGCGGAAAGCCATCGCCGCCGAAGATGATGTTGGCGTGCGGTGAGCCGAAGATGGCCCAGGAGTAGGCGCCGACGGCGAAGAAGGCGACGTAGCCCAGATCCAGGAGGCCCGCCAGACCGACCACGATGTTGAGCCCGAGGGCCAGCGCGACGAAGATGCCGACCTGGGTCGCGACCTCCAGGTAGTAGCTGTTGAAGTAGCCGATGACCGGCATCAGCACGAGGAGTCCGATCGCCAGCAGCGCCCAGCGCAGCCGCTCCGGGATCCGCGCCTTGAACACGAACAGGAGCGAGCCCTGGAAGAGCAGGAAGACGAGCACCGAACGCGGGAACGTGGCGACGGCGAGCGCCGACAGCGCCACCAGCGCCACGGCGATCAGGGACTGGATCACGCCCGCTCCCGCACGATCTCGCCGAGGAGACCCTTGGGTCTGAAGATCAGGATCAGGATCAGGATCGAGAAGGCGAGGATGTCCTTGTACTCGGCGCCGAACGCCCCGCCCGTGAGCAGCGAGAGATAGGCCGCCGCGAACGCCTCGAGCAGCCCGAGCACGAGGCCGCCGAGCATCGCGCCCGGAATGTTGCCGATGCCCCCGAGCACGGCCGCCGTGAACGCCTTCAGCCCCGGGATGAACCCGCTGTAGGGGTTGATCAGTCCGTACTGCACGCCGAAGAGCACGCCGGCCGCGCCGCCCATCGCGCCGCCGATCAGGAACGTCAGCGAGATGATCCGGTTGACGTCGATGCCCATGAGGCTTGCCGCCGCCTGATCCTCGGCCACTGCGCGGATCGCGGTGCCGACCTTTGTGCGGTTCACGATCAGGTGCAGGGCCCACAGCATCAGGAGCGCGCCGCCGATGACGACGAGGGACTTCACCGACACGTCGAGCGTCTCGGTGATCTCGAAGCGGTGATTGAGCACGTCCATCGTGGGATAGACCAGATTGAACGCGTTGTGCCACAGCGACTCGAAGAGGCGGATGAGGTCTTGCAGGAAGAACGAGATGCCGATCGCCGAGATCAGTGGGATCAATCGCGGCGCGCCGCGCAGCGGTCGGTAGGCGATCCGCTCTACCGTGACGGCGAGGAGGCCGCTCGCGGCCATGCCGGCCAGCAGGACCAGGAGCAGCACGAGCGGCCACGGGAGACTGTCGAGCAGTCCGGCGCTCTTGATGCCCAGGAGGATCTCGACGCCCACGAAGGCGCCGAAGATGAAGATCTCGGAGTGGGCGAAGTTGATGAACTCGAGCACGCCGTACACCATCGTGTAGCCGAGCGCGATGAGCGCGTACATGAAGCCGAGAATGATGCCGTCGAGAAGAACTTGCGGAAAGATCCCGATCAGGAGGTCGACGTCCATGCTCTAAGTCACAAAGTCTGAGGGGCAGGCGGCGGCACCGGGGAGGGGTCCGGGGCGAGTGGGGTTCTCGAAGCCCGCGACCCCTTCCCGGTGCCGCCGCCTGCCCCTCGGACCGGGTTACTTTTTAGCGGAGGGGGCGGCGATCGCCAGCTGCTTGACGATCTTGTTGTTGCCCCACTTCCCGGGATCGTCGCTGGCGACCTGCAGGACGAAATAGAGCGCCTTCTGGCGGTCGCCCTTGCCGTCGAACGCGATGTCGCCGGTGATGCCATTGGGGAGCTTCGTGGCGCGCACGGCGGTCGCGACGTCCTCGCGGCTCGGTACCTTACCGCCCTTCGCGGCGGCTTCGATGCCCTTGAGCGCGATCGTGGCCGCGTCGTACGCCTCGGCCGCATACGGCTCGGGGTTCTTACCGAACTTCTTCTTGAACTCCTCGACGAACGCCTTCGCCTTCGGCAGCTCGGAGGCCGGACCGGCCGCCGAGGTGTAGTACATGCCGACCACCGCCTTGCCGGCGATCTTGGTCAGGTCGGAGGAGTCCATCCCGTCGGGGCCGAAGAACTTGCCCTTCACGCCCTTCTCACGCGACTGCTTGAAGAACGGCGCGGCCTGGTCGTAGATGCCGCCGAAGTAGATCACGTCGGGGTTCTTGGCCTTCATCGGCGTGACGATCGGGTCGAAGTTCGACTTCTCTTCGGTCCCCTCGAAGCCGAGGACCTTGATGCCCTTCTTCTCGGCGTCGGCCTTGAAGAACTCGGCGACGCCCTGACCGTACGGCGTCTTGTCGTGGATGATGTAGACCGTCTTCGCCTTCATCGTCGCGTGGGCGAACTCGGATCCGACTACGCCCTGGACGTCGTCACGCCCGCAGACGCGGTTGACGTTGGCGTAGTTGCGGTCGGTGATGACCGGATTCGTGTTCGCGGGCGAGATCATGGCCAGCGAGACTTCCTTGTAGACCTCGGATGACGGAATGGCGACCCCCGAGTTCAAGTGGCCGACGACCGCGAGGATGTCCTTGTCGGCGATGATGTTCTTCGCGTTGGCTACGCCGACGTCGGGCTTGGCCTGGTCGTCGAAGGGAACGAGCTCGACCTTGAAGCCCTGCTTCTCCAGGGCCCCCTTGAACTTCTCGACCGCCAGCTGGGCGCCGAGCTTGATGCCCTCACCGAGCGCCGCCTGACCGCCGCTGAGAGGACTCTGCGTCGCGATCTTGATGGTGCCCTTGCCCTGCGCCTCTAAGTTCGACGCCGGGAGCCATGCGACAGCCAGAACGGCGACGAGCGCAAGAACGAGGTAGGCCCTGTGACGGATCATCGTGCCCTCCTTAGGATTGGAAGCGCGCCGCGGTCGTCGAGGCCCCAGCCCCGCGAGACCCGTCGCGCGAACCCCCGAACGATTCAGTCATGTTTGATCACGCGATGCGTGCCGGTCGGCGCGGCGTCATTATAGCGGCCCGCGCCGTCTCAAGTCACGTTCCGCGCTGATCGCCGCCAGGAATTCTCGGGTTGCGGCGGCGGGATCGCTGGCGCCGCAGACCGCGGAGATGACCGCGACGCCGTCGGCGCCCGCCCGGATCACCTGGGCGACGTTGTCCCGGGTGATTCCGCCGATCCCGATCAGCGGCGCGCGGGTCACGGGGCGCACCGCGCGGACCAGCTCGGGCCCGACGAGCTCGAAGTCGGGCTTGGTCTGCGTCGGGAACATCGAGCCGACGGCGATGTAGTCGGCGCCGTCCGACTGCGCCTCGCGCGCCTGGGCGACGCTGTGCGTCGAGCGCCCAAGGACCATCCCGGGGCGCAGGAGCGGGCGCGCGGCGCGGGCGGGCAGGTCGTCCTGGCCGAGGTGAACGCCGTCGGCGCCGACGGCGAGCGCGAGATCGACCCGGTCGTTCACGATGAACGTGACGCCGGCCCGACGGCAGCGGTCGCGCAGCCGCTCGGCAAGCGGTAGGAGGCGGCCGGACGGCCACTCCTTCTCGCGCAGCTGGATCAGGCGGCAGCCGCCGGCGATCGTGGCGTCCAGGATCTCCTCGAGGTCGCGCCCGCGCGAGGCCGAGCGGTCGAGGATGACGTACAGCGAAGGGTCCATCAGCCCCGACGTCTGACCATCTCGACCTTGCTGACGTGCCCCTCCTGGAACGCGGGATCGTCCAGCAGCCGCAAGTGGAACGGAATGGAGGTCTTGACGCCTTCCAGCACCGTCTCGCGAAGCGCCCGGCGCATCCGGTCGATCGCCTCCTCGCGGCTGGCGCCGCGAACGATGATCTTCGCCAGCAGCGAGTCGTAGAACGGCGGGACCGCGTAGGGCGCCATCAGGTGGCTGTCGACCCGGACGTTGAAGCCGCCGGGCGGCACCCACATGGTGACGCGGCCGGCGCTCGGCGCGAAGGTCTCGGGGTCCTCCGCGTTGATCCGGCACTCCATCGCGTGGCCCTCGAATCGCACGGCGTCCTGCCGGTAGCCGAGCGGCTCGCCGCCGGCGATCCGGATCTGCTCGCGCACGATGTCGATCCCGGTGACGAGCTCGGTCACCGGGTGCTCGACCTGGATGCGCGTGTTCATCTCGATGAAGTAGAAGTTGCCGTCTTCGTCCACCAGGAACTCGACGGTCCCCGCGCTCACGTAATTCACCGCCGCCGCAACGGTGAGCGCCGCCTGCCGGAGCCCATCGCGCGTCTTGGCGGCCAGAAGCGGCGCCGGCGACTCCTCCAGAAGCTTCTGGTGGCGGCGCTGCACCGAGCAATCGCGCTCGCCCAGGTGGACCCGGATGCCGTTGCGGTCGCCCAGCACCTGCACCTCGACGTGGCGCGCGTTCTGGACGAACTTCTCGCAGTAGACCTCGGACGAGCCGAAGGCGGCGCCGGCCTCGGACTGACACGCGTCGAAGGCCTGCACAACCTCGCCGCGCTCCCGGACGATCCGCATCCCCCGGCCGCCGCCGCCGGCGGCGGCCTTGAACATGATCGGATAGCCGATCCGGTCGGCGACCTCGAGCGCCTCCGCGGAGCCCTTGAGCGCCACCTCGCTGCCGGGGATGACGGGGACGCCGGCCTGCATCGCGATCTGGCGCGCCTGGGCCTTGTCACCCATCAGCCGGATCGCCTCGGGCGAGGGGCCGATGAACGTGATCGAGCACGCCCGGCACACCTCGGCGAAGGCCGGGTTCTCGGCGAGGAAGCCGTAGCCCGGATGGATCGCCTCGCTGTCGGTGACGGCCGCGGCCGAGATGATCGCCGGGATGTTGAGATAGCTCTCCCGCGCCGAGTCGGGGCCGACGCAGATCGTCTCGTCAGCCATCCGCATCGGCAGCGAATGAGCGTCGGCCTTCGAATGCGCGAGCACCGAGCGGATGCCGAGCTCGCGGCACGTGCGGATGATTCGCAGCGCGATCTCGCCGCGGTTCGCGATGAGGACCTTATGGAACACGCGTCAGCCGCCCAGGACCTGGCGCCACTGGGATTCGATCTCCGTCAGCCGCAACCCGTAGACGCGCGGCATCGCCTCGGCCATCGTTTCCCCGGCGCCCAGGCGGGTCAGGAGCTCGCGGAGGCTCTCCATGCCGCCCCGGTCGACCAGATCGCCCACGATCCACAGCGCGATGTCGTAGCCGGCGCGCGCGCGCAGCGGGTCTTGATCGCCGGCCAGAGCCTCCACGCCGGCGAGCGACAGCCCCGTCGGCGCCTTCAAGATCGGGTCGGCGGTCGCGCCCTCGAGAATCTGCGCGAGCCCCTCGTGGAGCCACCGCGGCGCCCGCCCACGGGCCAGATCGTGGATCGCGGCATGGGCGTACTCGTGCACGACCAGTCGCTCGAGCTCCTGCGCGGCGGGTCGGACATGCCCTACCGGCATGCGGATCTTGCCGTCGAAGAGCCCGGTCGCCCATGCGTGCACGCGCGTGACGTCGCGGAACTCGCGCTGGTCGTACAGCACGACGGTCGTGCGTTGCTGCGGGGTGTAGGCGAGCATCCGGCCCACGCGCGCGGCCGCCGCTTCGAGCTGCGCCACGATCTCGCGCCGGGCGTCGGCGTCGAGCGTGTCACGATACTTGATCACGAAGCGCGGCGTGACCTCGCGCCGGAAGCCGGCCTCGGCGCGCCACTCGCGCTCGACCTTCTCGAGCAGGCGGCGCGCCGGCTCGTTGCTCGGCTCGCGCTCCAGCACGGCTCTCAGATTCACGACGGCCTGCGCCGGGTCGTCGCGGCGGTCGTGAAGATGGGCGAGCAGCAACCTGACCTCCGGATCGTATTCGGCGCGCGCGGCCCGCTCGAGCGGCGCGAAGGCGTCGTCCGGCCGGCCGGCGTGGACCGCCGAGACGCCGAGGCCCTTGAGCAGAGCGGGATCGTCTGGGGTCTCGATCAACCCGTGCTTGAACAGCAGCGCGGCCTCGTCCGGACGGCCCTCGCGAAGCGCGTGCCAGCCCCAGCCCTCGAAGCAGCGGATCACGTCCTGACGCCGCGCGGCGCTGGCCGGGTCGTCCGCCGCGGCGAGACCAAACTTCTCGCACGCCCGGGGAAACTGGCCCGCGGCGTAGAGGCGAATGGCTTCCTCGGTCTGCGCGCGGGCGTTTTGGGCGCCGAGCGATGCGAACACGACGGCCCGGTCCGCCGAGCCCCGCTCGTAGCGCCGTCCCTCGCGCCAGCCGAGAATCAGCGCCGCGCCGCCGAGCACGAGCGCGGCGAGGGCCAGCAAGCGGACGTTACGAAAGGGCGGCACGCCCGTGCTCAGCGGGCAGGATCGATGAGGAACAGAGGTTGGCCGAACTCGACGGGATGCGCGTTCTCGACGAAGACCTTGACGACGCGACCGCCCACTTTTGACTCGATCTCGTTCATGAGCTTCATCGCTTCGATGATGCAGAGGATCTGGCCTTCCTTCACGACGTCGCCTTCGCTGACGTACGGGTCGGCCGTCGGAGACGACGCCCGATAGAAGGTCCCGACCATCGGCGCCTCGATCGTGACGCCGGACCCCGCCTCGATCTCGGGCGCTGCCGGCCGTTCCACCGTTGCCACCGGGTGCGCCGCTGCGACCGGCACGGCGACAGGCGTTACCTGGGCCACGCCGCCGCGCTGCAATCGAACGCGAACCTCGCCGACCGTGACGTCGATCTCGGAGAGCCCGAGCTCGGTCAGCAAGGTGCCGAGGCGCCGGGCCAGCTCGACCGTTGCGCCGTCGCCCGTGCCCGAGCTCGATTGCCGGCGCCGCCGCGCCATCAGGAGCTCGCCGTCGCGACGCGCCCGAGATATTCGCCCGTGCGAGTGTCCACCTTGACCACGTCGCCCTCGCTCAGGAAGAGCGGGACCTGCACGACGGCGCCGGTCTCGAGCGTCGCGGGCTTCGTGCCCCCCTGCGCCGTGTCGCCACGGACCCCCGGGTCGGTGCGGGCGATCGCGATCTCGACGAAATTCGGCAGCTCTACCGCCGTCGGCGAGCCGGCGATGAAGAGCACGTCCACTTCGATGTTCTCCTTCAGATACTCGCGCGCGTCGCCGACCTCGTCGGCCGACAACGAGACCTGCTCGTAGGTCTCGGTGTCCATGAAGTTGTAGCGGTCATCGCGATAGAGGAACTGCATGTGCTTCTCTTCGAAGTCGACCAGCTCGACCTTCTCGCCCGACCGGAACGTGTTGTCGATGACCTTTCCGAGCCTCATGTGCTTGAGCTTCGTGCGGACGAACGCGCCGCCCTTGCCGGGCTTGACGTGCTGAAAATCGACGATCGTGTAGGGGTTGCCGTCGTAGACGATCCGCAGCCCCTTCTTGAACTCTGCGGTTGAGACTTGCATCGACTCTAGCCTTTCCGTCGCTGACGCGCGCGCAGCACACCCTCGAGCTTCTCGCGCGCCTCTCGATGATCGGGATTCTTGCGCAGAATCCGCGTGAATATCTGCGCGGCTTCCTCGACGCAGCCTTGCTCGAGGCAGAGCGCGCCGAAGGTGACCGTCGCGAACGTGTCGTCGCTCAGCACCCGCGCCAGTCCGGTCGCCCCGCCGGCGGCGGGCTCCCCGCCTCGCAGCAGCGCGAGCAGTCCCTGCGATTCGCGGTCGGACGGGTCCAGAGCGATCGCGGCCTCCAGGTGCCTCACGGCCTCGTCGATGTGGCCCAGGCGCCGCTGGATTTCCGCGACCAGCCGATGGCTCTGAACGTCCTTCGGGCTGACCTCGAGGATGGCTTCGAGCTCGGCCTGGGCCGGGGCCAGCTGCCCGTCGGCCACCAGCGCCTTGGCCAGGATGAGGCGCGCTGTCGTGTAGTGGGGGTAGCGCGTGAGCCCGTTCCGACACAGCGCGACGGCATCGCGCGAGCGCCCGGCCTTGCGGTAGAGGTCGGCCAGCTGAGCGAACGCGAGGGAAGCGGGATCCCGGGCGAGTCGCTCTTCCTGTCGCCGGATGGCGCCGGCGATCGCCTGATCTTCCCCAGGCATCCCAAGCGAGTTATACGGACCACAAGTTTCCGTTGTCAACCCTGCCTCGGGCTTCACGACGCGAGCGAAGCGATCGCGGCGCGGATTTCGGTCGCGGGAACGTCGTAGACGATGCGAAACGCGCCGATGCGCGGCGCGAGCACGAACGGGACGCGGCCGTCCTTGGCTTTCTTGTCGCGCGCCATCGCCGACACGATCGGCTCGACCTCGAGGGCCGGCGCCCGGACCGGCAGCCCGAGCGCCGCGAGCATCCGCTCCTGCCGCGCCGTCGTCTCGTCGTCGGCGATGCCGAGCCGCCGCGCGAGACGCGCTTCGGCGACGATCCCGAGCGAGACCGCCTCGCCGTGGACGTAGCGCCCGTAGCCCGTCGCGGCTTCGAGCGCATGGCCGATCGTGTGGCCGTAGTTCAGCACGTGGCGAAGCTCGGCCTCGCGCTCGTCGCGCTCGACGACCGAGGCCTTGAGCCGGCACGAGCCGCCGATGATGCGCTCGAGCACGTCGAGGTCGCGGGCAGCGAGCGGGGCCAGGTCGCGCTCGAGCTCGGCGAAGTAGTCGGCGTCCAGCACGATCCCGTGCTTGACGATCTCCGCGAGGCCGGCGCGAAACTCGCGCTCAGGCAGGGTGCGCGCCACGGTCGGGTCGACGATCACGAGACGCGGCTGATGGAAAGCGCCGATCATGTTCTTGCCGAGCGGATGGTCGATGGCCGTCTTGCCCCCGACAGAAGCGTCGACCTGGGCCAGCACCGTCGTCGGCAGCTGCACGAAATTGATCCCGCGCATGTAGGTCGCGGCAACGAAGCCGGCCACGTCACCGACCGCTCCGCCGCCCAGCGCCAGGATCGTCGAGGTCCGATCCAGACCGGCCCTCAAGAGCTGGTCCCAGCAGTGCTCCGCTACCGCCAGGGTCTTCGCGGGCTCGCCCTCCGGGACGTCGATCGTGGTGACGGTGAAGCCGGCCGACTCGAGACTCGCGACCACAGTCTTGCCGTACAGGCGCATGATCGCCGCGTCGCTGACCAGCGCGGCGCGACTGCCAAGGCGCAGGTCACGCAGGCGCTCTCCGACGGACTGAAGCGCGCCGGACGCGACGACGATCCGATACGAGCGACTGCCGAGATTGACGTCGACGATCATCTGGATTTTTCCGGCGATTCGCCCCGCTGGGACGAGCCGCCGGCTCACTCAGGCTATCAGGTTTTCAGGCCTACGAGATAGGTGTCGTTGTCGCAGCGGATCTGACCACCCGACCAAGCGGCTGCGTGACCGGCGGGGTCCGAGTGCGTTGCTCGGACCCCACCGGGCCTCACCTCGTCGGCGTCGCCTGCGCCGTTTCGACCCTCAAGACCGAGGGCGTGATGAACACGACCAGCTCGCGGCCGGTGGTCTGCGAAGCGGTCTGCTTGAACAGCCAGCCGATGACCGGGATGTCGCCGAAGAGCGGGATCTTCCGCGTCTCGTCCTGGTCGAGGTTCGTCGTCACGCCGCCGATGACCAGCCGTTCGCCTTCCTTGATGAGCACTTCGGTCTGCGCCCTGCGCTTGTTGATGACAGGCGGCGCGCCGGCGGTCGTGCCGAGGTTCACGGTGGTATTGCTGCGGGAGTTGTTCTCGATCGTGACCTTCATCTTGATCTTGGTGATGTCGCCCTCGCGAATGACGGTCGGGACGACGTCGAGCCGGAGCACGGCCTCCTTGAACTGGATCTGCGTACCGGCCGAGCTGACCGTCGCGTAGGGAATCTCTTCACCGAGCGAGATCGAGGCGGTGCCGTTTTCCACGGTCACGACTTCGGGACGCGCGAGCGTCCGCGTCTTGCTGAGCAGTCGCAGGGCCTCGAGCGCGAGGTTGATGTTGTACCGGCTGCTCGTGAACCCGAATGCGATACCGCCGGCGCCCGCGGGCACCGTGCCACCGCCGAGCACGGCGGCGATCGGCAGGTTGACCAGATTGCCACCCAGGGGAAGGCCGGTGGTGCCGCTGACCGGAAGCGTGTTGGGGAAGCCGGCGGCCGCGTTCGGCGGGCCGAATACGCCGGACATCGGGACGCCGCCCTGCACGCCGAGGTTGTTGTTGGCGTCGCTGGTGAACCCGCGACCGACCAGGATCGAATTCTGGTTGGCCTGCAGCGCGCCGCCGCCGCCCCACTGCACGCCGATGGCGAAGAGGTCGTCGCGATCGAGGATCTCCATGCGCGCCTCGATCTTCACCTGCGGCAGCGGCACATCGAGCTTCTCGCGGATCAGCGTCTTGATGCGCTCGAGGTCCGCCTCGTAGTGGCGGATGAAGATCGAGTTCGTCGGCTTGTAAGGCCGGATCGTGATGCCCTTCGCCAGAACCTCGGCGGTCGGCGAGGGCGGCGGCGCCTGCGCGATCTGCGGCGCGGTGCCGTAGAGCGCGGAGAAGGGAGGCGCCGCGATCGGGGGCATACCCTCGGCCACGGGAGCGACCTGAGCCTGGATGCCGCCCGGCGGAATTCCGAGGATGCCCTGCAGGGTCCTGGCGACCTCCTCGGGATCGGCGTACGAGAGGCGGATCGTCTCCTCGCGCAGCGGCCCGCGAGCGCGGAGCTCGGCGACGGCCTGATCGGCCAGGCGCTTCTTGTCGATCGCCTCCTGCTCTTTGAGCTGCGCTTCCGCGATCTTCGCGCGGACGTCGCTCTCGGCCTTCATCCGCGCCTCTTCGACCCGCGCGGCGGCCTCACGCTCCTTGATCAGCTGCTCGTTGGAGACGATGCGGAGCACGCCGTCCTTCTCGATCTTGCGGAGCCCGCGGGTCTCGAGGATCGTGTCGAGCGCCAGATCCCAGGGCACGTTCTTCAGCGTGATCGACATCTTGCCCTTGACGTCGTCGCCGATGACCACGTTCTTGTTGCTCTCGGCGGCCAGGATGCGGAGCAGGTTCACGACGTCCGCGTCCTTGAAGTCGAACGAGATGAGTCGCTGGCCGTTGGTCGGCGCCGCCGGCGCAGCGGGCGGTGTGGCCTGGGCGATCTGCACCGGTCGTGGAGCCGCCGCCGGCGCAG
>DATEMW010000526.1:0-3104 GCA_035275385.1 Candidatus Methylomirabilota bacterium
GGCGGCGATGGTCGACTCGAACCGCGAGCCGATGATCGACTCGTGGACGAACCCCTGCCCCGCCCCGAGCTCTCTTCTGGCGTGCAGCACCGCGAGACGCGCACAGGTGCCGGTGCCGCACGGGCTCCGGTCGATCCGGCCCGGCGCGACGATCACGGCGTTGCGGCTGATCGTGTCCGGACCGGCGAACGGCATCGCGAACTCGGCAAACGTCACGCCCTGGATCGCCGGGTTCTCGGGGTGACTTACCGGCAGCTGCTGCTTGGCGGCAGCGACGATCCGATTGCCGACGGCCACCAGCTCGCGCGCCTCCTTGGGCTCGACCGACAAGCCGAGCGACGGCGCATCGACGATCGCGAAGAACGCGCCGCCGTACGCGACGTCGACCTGAATCTGGCCGAGCCCCTCGACGTCGAGCTTCGCGCCCAGATGGGTCGCGAAGCACGGGACGTTCGTGAACTGCACGCGCTCCACCTTGCCGTTGCGACAGCGCGCCTCGACCGGCACCGGGCCCGCCGGCGTGTCGAGCGTGAGCGTGGTCACGGGCTCGCGCATCGGCAGCATGCCGGTCTCGAGCAGCACGGTGACGGTGCAGATCGTGTTCGAGCCCGACATCGGCGGGTAGTCGGTCGACTCCATGATGATGAGACCGGCGTCGCAGTCGGGCCGCGTGGGCGGGGTGACGAGGTTGATGCACAACGCCGGCTTGCCGCGCGGCTCGAGCAGGAGCCAGCGCCGCAGCTCGTCGGCCTGCGTCTCGAGGTAGCGCTTCTTCTCGAACATCGTGGTACCCGGCGGCGGTAGGACGCCGCCGACGATCACGTGGTTGTCCTCGCCGCCGACGTGGCAGCCGATCACGGTGACCGTCCGTTCCCACTTCACCAGCGGATGGTAACATCCCCTCTCCAGTGAGGTTCATCGGCGTTCCGATCAAGCGGCTGGAAGATCCGCGGCTCCTCGTGGGCGGCGGCCGCTACGTGGACGATCTCGTGCGGCCCGGCACCGTGCACGCGGTCCTCGTGCGGAGCGCGCACGCCCACGCGCACATCAGGCGGATCGACGCGCGCCGTGCCCTCGCTCAGCCCGGAGTGCTCGCCTGCGTAACGGCTGCCGATCTGGCCGGCGTGCCGATGATTCCGCTGCGCCAGCCCGGCAAGCCGGCCCACGCGGCCTATCTACAGCCGCCGCTCGCGGGCGACAAGGTGCGCTATGTCGGCCAGCCCATCGCCGTCGTCGTCGCGACGGATCGGACGACAGCCGTCGACGCGAGCGAGCTCGTCGAGATCGACTACGATCCGCTGCCGGCGCGCATCGACCTCGACGATGCGGGCTCGCCGCTGTTCGCCGAGGGCGACGTGGCCGATTCGTGGACCACGAGCCTCGGCGACGTCGACGCGGCGCTACGTGGCGCTGCCTGCGTGGTGAGCGATCAGCTCTACGTTGGACGTCAGACCGCGGCGCCGATGGAGACCCGCGGGCTCCTCGCCGAATGGGACGCGCGCGCCGAACACTTGACGGTCTGGGGCATGACGAAGGTCCCGTACTTCAACCGGCGCACGCTCGCGGCCATGCTGAAGCTCGACGAGGCCGCGATCGATTTCGCCGAGTCGGACGTGGGCGGCGGCTTCGGCGCGCGCGGCGAGTTCTATCCCGAAGACTTCCTGATCCCTTACCTGGCCCGCCGTCTCAACCGACCGGTGAAGTGGATCGAGGAGCGCCGCGAGCACTTCCTCTCGATCAACCATTCGCGTGAGCAGCAGTGGTCGGTGGTCGCGGGCGCCGACGAGCGCGGACGCCTCGTCGCGCTCGACGCGAGCCTGGTCAACGTGATGGGCGGCTATCTGCGCACGCACGGCGTCTGGGCGGCGTCGCTCACCGCCTCGTACCTGCCCGGGCCGTACCAGTGGCCGAGCTACCGCTGCCGCGTCTCGTGCGTGATGACCAGCAAGACGCCGACCGGCACCGTCCGCGCGCCGGGCTTCTACGAGGGCACGTTCGTTCGTGAGCGCACGATCGATCTGCTCGCGGCGCGGCTCGGGCTCGATCCGGCCGAGATGCGCCGCCGCAATCTCGCCAGGCCAACGGACCAGCCCTACACGGTCAGCACGGTCGCCGCCGCGGTCACCGGACGCCAGGCCGACTTCGCCGGCGAGGACTTCGGCGAGATGTTCGAGCACGCGCTGAAAGAGAGCCGCTACGACGCGCGAGTGGCAGAGTGTCGCGCGCTGAACGCGCGCGGCGGCGACGTCAGATACGGCGTCGGGCTCGCGGCCGTCGTCGAGACCTCGGGCACTGGGCCCTTCGAAAGCGCCAAGGTGATGTTGACGTCAGAGGGCCGCATCGCGCTGGCCGCCGGCTCGACGTCGCTCGGTCAAGGCCTGCCGACCACGCTCGCGCAGGTCTGCGCCGAGGTCATACAGGTGGCGCCCGCCGACATCGCGGTGCACCTGGGCGATACGCGGTGGATGGCGCACGGCGTCGGCAGCTCGGCGAGCCGCTCGGCAGTGATGGCCGGCGCCGCCGTGCACCAGGCGTCGACCCGCCTGCGCGAGCAGATCGTCGCGCTGGCGGCCGGGCATTTCGAAGCGAGCCCGGCGGACATCGTGCTCGAGGACGGCGCCGCATTCGTGCGCGGCGTGCCCGACCGGCGCTGCACGCTGCGCGAGATCGCGGCGCTGGCCGGCGGCCCGCTCGAGGCCGAGCACCGCCACGAGACCACGCAATCGATCGGCTCGTTCGGCTTACACCTCTCCGTGGTCGCGGTCGACGCCGCCACCGGTGAAGTGCGTCCGCAGACCCATTTCGTGCTGTGCGACGTCGGGCGCGCGATCAATCCGACCATCGTCGAGGGGCAGCTGGTCGGTGCGGTGATCCAGGGCCTCGGGCACGCGACCATGGAAGAGCTGGCGTACGACGCGAGCGGCCAGCTCATCTCCTCGACCTTCATGGACTACGCGATGCCGACCGCGGCGCGCGTGCCCGTGGTCGAGCTCTCGGTGCACGAGGCGCCCGCGCGCTCCAATCCGCTCGGCGTCAAGGGCGCCGGCGAGTCCGGCACGTCCGGCGTCGGCGCCGCGGTCGCGAACGCGGTGGCCGCCGCGGTC
>DATEMW010000527.1:0-3139 GCA_035275385.1 Candidatus Methylomirabilota bacterium
CGCGACGTTCTCCCGGCGCCTCGTGCACGGCCTCTTGCGCGAGGAGGCCGGCTTCAAGGGCGTGATCATCTCGGACGATCTCGAGATGGGCGCGATCGGCGAGACGTGCCCGATCGGCGAGGCGATCACGCGGACGGCGGCGGCCGGCCACGACCTGCTGCTGGTCTGCCACACCGAGCCGGCTCAGCGCGCGGCCGCGACCGCGCTGCTCGACGCCTATCGCACGGGCGCGCTCTCCACGCGCGATCTCGAAGCCTCCGTCGAGCGCATCCGTCGCATGCGGGCCCGGCGCAGCACCCGCTTCGAAGGCGGCCCGCCGGCGGTCGAGCCCGAGGCTCTACCGCTGGCGCGGGCGATGGCCACCCGCGCCGTCACCGTGGTGACCCAGGGACGGCCCGAGCTGCGGCGTGCGCTGAACGGGCGCGTCGGCGTCGCGTTCCCACGCTTCTCGGCGCTGGCGCCGAGGATCACGATCGAGCCCGAGATGGCGGCCGAGACGGACTACATCGCCGGAGCCTTCAGACCTGCCGGCATCACGCCGGAGACGCGCGTGGTCGGGATCGAGCCCACCGACGCCGAGATCGAGGCCGCGGCGGCGCTCGCCGCGGCATCCGACGCGTTCGTGCTGTTCCTCTTCGACGCCCACCTGTACGCGTCGAACGCGAAGCTCTTGCGCGAGGTCCAGTCGCGGGCGCGCGCGCTGGCCGTCGTTCTGATGCGCGATCCCTACGACGCGGCGATGCTCGCGCCGGGCGTCCTCGGAGTCACCGCGTACGGCTTCAGGAAGTGTCAGCTCGACGCGGTCATCGCGCGTCTCGTCCAGGGGTGAGCCGGCTCCACCGACTGCCCGTCGAGATCCTCGCGATCGATTGGGGTTCGACTCCCGCCAAGCGTCAGATGTGCCGCGCGGTCCTGCTCGAGGGCCGCTACGTGTTCTCGCCGCCTCGCCCGGTGTCGGATGTCACCGCGCTCGAGCTGGGTCCAGGCACTCTGGCCGCCTTCGACTGTCCGATCGGTGTCTCGCGCGACTACGCCGCGATGGCCGAGCTCAGCTCGTTTCGCGCGGCGCTGGGAGTCTTCGGGACAGGTCGGTTCGGGCGCTTCTACGAGTTCGCCGACTGCTCCGCAGACATCGCGACCGAGCGGCCCTTCTACCCGAAGCGGGGAGTGAAGGGCGTCTCTCGCGGTGATCTGCGCAGGGTGCTCGGCGACGCGGCGTTCGCGCCGCGTGTCTGCGACCAGCTGACCAAGGCTGGACCGATCTTCTGGATACTCGGCCCGCGCCAGGTCGGCCGGTCCGCGGCGTGCATCTGGCGCGAGCTGCTGACACCGCGGCTGGACCGCGTCGCCCTGTGGCCGTTCGATGGGACGTTGGCCGACCTGCTCGCCGGCGGCCGCCCCGTGGTCGGGGAGATGTACCCGGCGTTCCTGTTGCGCACGCTGGGCGTCACCGTCGCGGGCAAGTCGAAGCGAGAGGCGCGAAGACTCTGCGGCGAAGAGCTGCTCGGGCGTGTCGGGCCCGACACGCGGCTGGACCTCGATGCAGTCAGGGCTCCGTTGCTGGACGGGTTTGGCGCGTCCCGGTCCGGTGAAGACCCGTTCGACGCGACGATCGCCTGCATCGCGCTGGCGCGGCTCCTGCTCGACGATGCGATACCCGAGCCGCCCGAGGCCGCGCGCGTGATCGAAGGCTGGATTCTCGGGCTGCCGACTTCGGGAGCCTGACAGAAAACGGGGGCGGGCTCCGAAGAACCCGCCCCCGTGACGACCCTTGGGTGGAAGGCGCCTGGCGGCGCCGAGGAGCTAGAGCTTCTTGCCCCCGCGCTCGGCCACGGTGGCCTCGAAGCTCTTCTTGCGCATGCGCTCGAGGAGGGCCGAGTAGGATTCGGCCTGGATGATCCGGTCGAACTGGCTCCGATAGGTCGACACGAAGCTGACGCCGTCGATCTGCAGATCGTAAACGCGCCAGCGGCCGTCACGCAGATGCATCCGGTAATCCAGGGTCAGCTCGCTGCGGCGGTCGGTGAGGATCTTGGAGCGCACCGTCGCGTAGTTCGCGTCGATCGCCTCGCCGACATACGTGATGTTCTCGCCCGCGTACGCTTCGACGCGGTTGATGTACGAGCGCTCCAGCAGCTCGGTGAAGAGCGCCACGAACTCGGCGCGCTCGTCCTGCGTGCGCGCGGCCCAGTGGCGGGACAGCGTGCGGCGCGTCACCTCTTCGAAATCGAAGAGGTCCCGCGCGATCTTCCGGAGCTCCGTCCGCTTGTCCGTGGACGCCTTGGGCGCCGCCTCGGGCTTCGCAGCAGGCTCCACGTCCTGCAGGAGATGAACCACGCGGATCACGGCCGTTTCCACGGTGTCCCGTGGCCCCATCGCGGGCGCCGCGACGGCTCCGGCCATCATGATCCAGGCGGCGAGTGCCTTGCCCATTGCTCTGTCCTCCGGGGCCCCAATTGAGCATCCGGCATGCCAGTGCCTGGATAAGCGGAAAGCCTGTCATTTCACAGGGCTCGGGATCATCTGGGCGGCCTCATAATGGACAGAGTGGCAACCAACTCCGCGGAAAGACACGGGTCCAAACGCAAGGCGCTCTTCGTCGGCGCTGACGTCGGCGGAACGTGGATTCGCATCGCCGTCTGGTCGGAGCGTCGCGTCGCGACGACGATCGTTCCCGCCGACCGCGATCTGCGGGAGCTCGCCTCGGTCTTGCGTGCGGTGTGGCGGCGTCGGCGGTGGAATCGACGCCGCGTCGCGACGCTGGTCGTGGCCTCGCGCGGGCTCTGGACACAAGCCGAGCGGCGAACGCTCGCGCGCCATCTACGCGGGTTCGCCTCGCGGGTCCACGTCATCCCCGACGCACAGGCCGCGCTGCTCGGCGCGCTGGGCGAGCGGCCGGGCGTGCTCCTGCTCTCGGGTACCGGATCGATCGTGGTCGGACGCAATGCGCGCGGCCGCTGGGCTCGCGCGGGCGGCCTCGGGCCGGCGCTCGGAGACGAGGGCTCCGGCTTCTGGCTCGGCCGCGAGTGGCTGCGCACGCGAGTCCGCGACGGCCACCTGCTGCCGACCCTTCGCGCCTCCCACGCGCGGGATCCGGTGAAAGCCATCGCCCGATTCGCGCGCGACGTGCTCGCACGCG
>DATEMW010000528.1:0-3249 GCA_035275385.1 Candidatus Methylomirabilota bacterium
GCAACTGCTGGGCTAAGCCCGCGAAGAGACGCACTGCGGCCGCCAACGCGCCCGGGGGTGAGCCTGGGGTGCTTCCCGCGACCTGTGTAGGTACGGCCCGCTGAACTGCAAGCCTGGAGGTTCGCCGGACGCACGATACGGGCGCAGGTCGCGGGAAGCACCCCAGGCTCACCCCCGGGCGTGCCGACAGCCGAAGCGCGCTAGCCGCGAGCTTTTTTGAAGGCGCGCTCGAAGCCCGGCAGCCCGCGGACGACGGTGTCACGCTCAACCGTCAGCGAGATGCGGATGTGGCCGGGCATGCCGAAGCCGGAGCCTGGCACCGTGAGCACGCCTTCTTCGGCCAGTAGCCGCACGAACGCCACGTCGTCCGGGATCGGCGTCTTCGGGAACACGTAGAACGCGCCCTGCGGCTTGACGCACTGGTAGCCGATGCGGATGAGGCCGTCGTACATCAGGTCGCGCTTTTCGCGGTAGGGGCCGACGTCGATCACCTGGTCGCCGACCTCGGCGACCACCCATTGCCAGATCGCCGGCGCGTTCACAAAGCCGAGCACGCGGCTCGTGAAGGTGCACGCTTCGAACAGCTCAGCGGCCTCCGGAAGGCGTGGCGAGAACGCCAGATAGCCGATGCGCTCGCCCGGAATCGCCAGCGACTTCGACCAGGACGTCGCGACGATCGAGCGCGTCACCAGCGGCGGCACCTCGGGCACCTGTACGTCGTCGAACACCAGCGCCCGGTACGGCTCGTCGCTGACGAGCACGATCGGCCGCGCGGCGCGCGCCAGCATGGCCTCGATCTCGACGAACGCCGAGCGTGGATAGATGACGCCGCTCGGGTTGTTGGGCGAGTTCACGAGGATCGCGCGCGTGCGCTCGGTGATTGCCGCCTCGAGCTTGCCGACGTCGGGCGTGAGATCGGGCTTGGGCGGTACGACGATCAGCTTGCCGCCGTGGTTCTCGGCGTAGAACGTGTACTCGGCGAAGAACGGCGCGACGGTCAGGACCTCATCGCCCGGATCGAGTAGCGCCTTCAGCACGGTGTTGAGCGCGGCGCCGGCGCCGACCGTCATCAGGACGTGGTTGGCCGTGTACGGAAGGCCGGTCGAGGCGCGAAGACGTCCCGCGATCGCCTCGCGGACCTTCACGTGGCCGGCGTTCGGCATGTAGGCGTGCAGGTGCGGCGCCGTGCTGTCGAGTACGCGACGCGCGGCGGCCAGTACGGCGGGCGGCGGCTCGATCTCGGGATTGCCCAGGGTGAAGTCGAAGACCTTGTCGGCGCCGCGCTCCTGCTTGAGGCGAGCGCCCTCCTCGAACATGCGTCGGATCCACGAGGCCTTGGACAGATTCTCAGTCACGGCGCGCGAGACGATCATGGGCTTCACTCTACCCCAGTCAGCTTGAGCTCGTCGGCCCGGTGGCAGGCAACCAGATGCCCCGGCGAGGTCGCCTGAACCGTGGGCGCCTGCGTGCGGCACACGTCGATCGCGTGCGGGCAGCGCGGGTGGAAGTAGCAGCCCGAAGGCGGCGCGGCGGGATTGGCCACCTCACCCTGTAGCACGATGCGCTTGGACCTGGTGCGCGGATCGGGCTCCGGCACCGCGGACAGGAGCGCGGCGGTGTACGGATGCTTGGGCGCGGTGAAGAGCCCCTCGGTCTCGCCGAGCTCGACGATGCGCCCGACGTACATCACCGCCACGCGGTCGCTGATGTAGCGCACGACGCTCAGATCGTGAGCGACGAACAGATAGGTCAGCCGAAACTGATCTTGCAGATCGAAGAGCAGGTTCAGGATCTGCGCCTGCACCGAGACGTCGAGCGCCGAGACCGGCTCGTCAGCGACGACCAGGCGCGGCTGGAGCGCCAGGGCCCGCGCGATCCCGATCCGCTGGCGCTCGCCGCCGCTGAAAGCGTGCGGAAAGCGCCGCATGTACTCGGGCCTGAGCCCCACCCGGCGCAGAAGATCAGCCACGCGCTCCTCGCGCTCGCGCCGGCTCCTCATGCCGTGGACCAGGAGCGGCTCGCCGACCAAGTCGAGCAAGGTCATGCGCGGATTGAGCGAGGTGAACGGATCCTGGAAGATCATCTGCATCTCGCGACGAATCGGCCGCAGCGCCGCTTCGCCGAGCTTGCCGAGGTCGACCACCGAGCCGTCCGCCAGCCGCATGACGATCTCGCCGCTGGTCGGGTCGATCGCGCGCAGGATGCAGCGCGCGGTCGTGGTCTTGCCGCAGCCGCTCTCTCCGACCAGGCCCAGCGTCTCGCCCTCGTCGATGTGAAAGTCGACGCCGTCGACCGCGCGGACGTGGCCCACCGTGCGCTTGAGGAATCCCTTCCGGATCGGAAACAGCTTCTGCAGGCCCGAGACCTTGAGCAGCGGAGTCCTAGCGGTGCTCATTGGTAGAGAAAGCAGCTCACGCCGTGGCGCTCGCCGACCGTTCGCAGCGCCGGCACTTGCCGGTCGCAGGTGCCCGGGATGAAGTCCGGGCAGCGCGGGTGGAACGGGCAGCCCACCGGCCGGTCGTACGGATGCGGCACCGCGCCCGCGATCGGCGTCAGCCGCTCGCGGCTCCGCGAGCGCATTCTCGGGATGGAGCGCAGCAGCGCCCGGGTGTAGGGATGCTTCGGTGAATGAAAAATCGCGTCGACCGGCGCCTGCTCGACGACGCGCCCGAGGTACATGACCGCGACGTCCGTTGCCATCTCGGCGATCACGCCCAGATCGTGCGTGATCAGCATGATCGCCATCCCGTCTTCCTGCTGGAGCTGGCGCATCAGCTCGAGGATCTGCGTCTGCGTCGTCACGTCGAGCGCGGTCGTCGGCTCGTCGGCGATCAGCAAGGTGGGGCTGCACGAGAGCGCCATCGCGATCATGGCGCGCTGCCGCAGGCCGCCGCTGAGCTGGTGGGAGAGCTGATCCACCCGCTGCTCGGGCGACGAGACGCCCACGCGCCGCAGCATGTCGATCGCCCTGTCCCGCGCCCCCCGGCGGTCGACATCCTGGTGGAGCCGGATCGCCTCGATGATCTGGTTACCGACGGTGTGCACCGGGCTGAACGAGGACATCGGCTCCTGGAAGATCAGCGCGATCTCCGCGCCGCGGATCGAGCGCATCTCCTCGCTGTCCGGCGCGAGCTTCGCGAGATCGACGGCGCGGCTGCCGGGCTCCCCGTTCGCGCCCGGCCGGCGAAACCAGATCTCGCCCTCGACGATGCGGCCCGGCCGATCCACGATTCTCAAGATCGACCGCGC
>DATEMW010000529.1:0-10644 GCA_035275385.1 Candidatus Methylomirabilota bacterium
CACGTCGTTTCGACGCAACGGGATGCCGCAGCTCAGTATCGTCACCGTCTACCCGCGCGATGGGGGCGTCGGCATCTCGATCACCGAGACGCGCGCGAAGTTCAAGAACCTCCTGCGCGATCCTCGCTGCTCGGTGCTGGTCTCGCACGTCGACTGGTGGTCGGGCTTTCTCGTGTTCGAGGGCCGGGCCGAGCTCGTTCACTCCGGCAACACTGATCCCGAGACGTTGCGCATGGCCCGCCGCCAGATCTTCAGCGCGACGACTCGGCGGCGCAGCGCGGACTGGGAGCAGTACGACCGGATCACGGCGGCCGACAAGCGCGTCGCGATGGTGGTGCGCCCCGATCACATCTACGGATCGGCGCTGGCTCGGATGCGCGACGCCGTGACGAAGTAGTCGGGCTCGGGCGGATTTCCTGCAGCGGGCACGATGCCCGCCGCTGGGCCGCCCGGTTCCCTCGAAAGGCGGCGAAATCGCTGCCTTTGATGTCTGGCATCCCGGTTGCCCTCTCGGGTCGGCGTGACGAACGCGAAGCCGAAGGAGGACCGAGATGGCGACGATCATGGGTACGTTGATCGCAACGATCTTCCTGGCGCTGGCTCTGCTCGAGTGGGTGGCCATGGGCATGTGAGCGCGCGTCTCGTGGTAGGCTCGCGACCGCGTCGACGCGGCCGCGGCCGCCAGGAGGATGCGATGACGACTCGGGTATGGAACCGTCGCGAAGTGCTGAAGGTGGCTTCGGCAGCGTTGATCGCGGCGCACGCGCGCCCCGCCGAGGCGCAGCAGGTCAAGTGGTCGGCGGGCACCGCCGCCCCGAAGCTCAAGGCGCCCGCCAACGCCGCCGACTGCCACCATCACGTCTACAACGCGAAGTACCCGGTCGACCCGCGATCGACCTTGCGGCCCGGCGACGCGCTGGTCGAGGACTATCGCGCGCTCCAGAAGCGCATCGGCACGACCCGCAACGTGCTCGTCCAGCCGTCCACGTACGGCACCGACAACCGCTGCCATCTGGAGGCGCTGGCCGCGTTCGGGCCGAGCGCCCGGATGGTGGCGGTCGTCGACGACACCGTGTCGACCGATGAGCTCAAGCGCATGCACGGGCTCGGCGTGCGCGGGATCCGCTTCAACATTGCGCAGGCGGGAGCCACGACGCCCGAGATGATCGAGCCTCTGTCCAGACGGGTCAACGATCTGGGTTGGCACATCCAGATCAATGCGCCGGCGGCCAAGATCATGGAGATCATGCCGATCCTCGAGCGCGTGCCCTCGCAGATCGTCTTCGATCACCTCGCGCACATCCCGCTGCCGGACGGCGTCAACCATCCGCTCTACGCCAAGATCCGCGCGCTCATGGACAAGGGCCGTACGTGGGTCAAGCTGTCCGGCGCGTACGGCGACACCAAGGTGGGGCCGCCGACCTATTCGGACTCGAGCGCGGTCGCGCGCGCGTACGCCAAGGCAATGCCGGAACGGTGCGTCTGGGGCAGCGACTGGCCGCATCCGACCGAGCAATCAAAGCAGCTGCCCGACGACGCCGTGCTCTTCGATTTGCTCACCGACTGGGTGCCCGACGAGAAGGTGCGGCATCGCGTCCTGGTCGAGAATGCCGCGACCCTGTACGATTTTCCGAAGGCCGGTTGAGGGGACCAGCCAGTCGTCGATCAGGACGCCGGCGCCGCGAGGTACCACTGGTTGTCGAACGCGTCGCGCACCGCCGCGCGCCGCTCGCCGTAGGGTTGCAGGGCGGGCTCCTCCATCGACGTGGCGCCGGCCGCCAGCGCCCGCCGGTACCACGCGTCGACGTCGTCGACGTAGACGTAGAACATCGTCGGCATCGGCCCCCATTCGCCGTGGGCCTCGCCCATCTCGATGACCGAGCCGCCCACGCGAATCTTCGCGTGGACGATCGTGTCGCGCTCGCGATGGACCTCCATCTCCTCGGCCGCGAAGGCCTGCTTCAGGAACTCGATCAGCGCCGGGGCGCCGTGCGGGTGCAGGTACGTGGTCACGCTGCCCAGACCGGCGGGGATGTGGCCCCCCGTCTGATGGGTCGCGATGTACCAGTGGTTCCCCGCGACGTCCTTCACGCTCGCCTCGCGATCGCCGTAAGGCTGGTCGATCGGGTCGTACATCGGTGTTGCGCCGGCCTCGACCGCGGTGCGAAAGACCTGATCGGCGTCGGGCACGTAGAGATGTAGTCCCGTCGGCGTCGGCTCGCCGCCCCAGGCGCGGCCGCCGCCGATCATCACGCGCGTGTCGCCGATGCGCACCTCCGCGTGCACACCGCCGGCCGAGCCGGTGGTGTGCAGGAGCTCCTCGGCGCCGAACGCGCGCTTCACGAACTCGATCAGCTCGAGAGCAGGCCGAACGGTCAGATACGGCGTGACGCTTCGAATGCCGTGGCGCGTGGTGGTGCCGATGGCGGTCGTAGTCATGGCGGCTCTCCTCGAGAGATCCGCGCCAAGCCGCGTCCTGAACGACGGGCTGGGCAGATCACGCAGGTCGTGGGCGATGCGCAGCAGCTCGGTCATCTCCGCGTCACCGGAGGGCAGGGGCGCGTCCGGGCGGGCGAGCACGCCCTCCAGTGCCTCGGCCAGACGCTCGATCCGAGACTCGTCACTCATGGACGTCCCTCATGTGGGCTCGCAAGGTCTCGAGCGCGCGGAACTGCAGCTGCTTCACGGCGCCCTCCGTACGGCCGAGCGTCTCGGCGATCTCGCGGATGCTCTTCTGCTCGACGAAGCGGGCGAGGACCACGCGCTGCTGGTCGTGGGGAAGGCGGCGGACCAGGTCGGCGAGCATCGCGCGGCGGTCGGTGTCGTCCGGCTGGCCCTCGTCGAGCGGCTCGGGCGCCGGCTCGCCGCGCTCGCGAGCCTGACGCTGCCAGCGGTCGGCGACGGCGTTGCGGGCGATCCGCATCAGCCATGCCGCGAAGGGCAGGCCGCGCCACTCGAAGCGGCCGAGATTGGCGAGCGCCTGATGGAATACCTCGGCGGTCAGGTCCTCGGCTTCGCCGCGACTGCCGGTGCGGCGGGCCACGAACGCGTAGACGCGGTCGAAGTTCTGCTCGTAGAGCTCGGCGAACCGGCTCGGATCGGCCTTCGCGGCCTCGATCAGCAGGCGCTCGTCGTCGCCGCCCGGGGGGATCTCCGCCGCCGCTGACCGTGGAGCCATGGCCTCATACGCTATAACGGCCGGCGGAGTGAAAAGTCACGGGGCCGGCCGAGCGGCCCCGGTGGGTGCCGATCCTACTTCTGGACTTCGACCTTGACCTTGGCCCTGCCGTTCTTCACGAAGTCGAGCTCCTCGGCGGCGCGGCGGGTGACGTCGATGACGGCGGGATTCGACGCGGCCATGCGATCGTTCACGGTGACGACGACGCTCTTGCCGTTGTCGACGTTCGTCACCTTGACCTTGGTGCCGAACGGCAGCTTCTTGTGGGCCGCGGTGAGCCCGCTCTTGTCGAACACCTCGCCGCTTGCCGTCTTCTTACCCTGGAACTTGTCGCCGTAGAAGTTGGCGACGCCTTCCTCTGACTGGGGCGCCGCGATCCCCGTCGTGCCGAGGATCGCGAGCGCGACGAGGAACGCCACGAGCTTGCCCTGGATCATACCCGGCTCCTTTCGCCGTCCGAGATCGCTCGAGGCTAGCGAGCGCCGGCGTCGTCGGGTATCGGACGAAAGGAGGCGAGCCGAGGGACTTTCGTCTAGTGAAGCTGCACGGCCGGAATCGCCAGGCGAAACGTGGCGCCGCGCCCGCCGTGGTCTTCAGCCCAGATGCGGCCGCCGTGCGCCTCGACGATCGAGCGCGCGATGGCCAGGCCGAGACCGAGGCCGTCCTTCTTCGTCGTGAAGAACGCGTCGAAGAGCCTGGGCAGCCGGTCCGCGGGAATGCCGTGGCCCGTATCGCTCACCGCGACCTCGACCGCGTTCGTCACCCCGCGCGTACTGACGACCAGCTGTCGCTGCGGCGCCTCGAGATGGTCCATGGCGTCCATGCCGTTCAGCATTAGATTTAGCATCACCTGCTGCAGCGACACCCGATCGGCGCCGATCGCCGGCAGCGCCGGCACCAGGTCGGTCCGGAGTGTGACGCCGCGCCGGCGCGCCTCGCCGCGCACCAGGGACACGATCTCGCCGGCGATCTGGTTCATGTCCAGCGCCTGGAGCTCGAGCGGGCGCTTGCCGGCCAGCGCCCGGACCCGCTCGATAACCTCGCCGGCGCGCCGGCCCTGGTCGCGGATGTCGGCGAAGATCTCGCCGAGCTCGGCCGCCTGGTTGGATGCGCCGGCGGTCAGCCCGCGAAGCCCGGCGCTCGCGTTGTTGAGAATCGACGTGAGCGGCTGGTTGACCTCATGCGCGAGAGACGCCATCAGCTCGCCGACCAGGGCCAGGCGCGAGGCATGGGCAAGATTCAGGCGCGCCGCGCGCAGCTCCTCCTCCGCGTGCCGGCGCTCGGTGACGTCGCGACAGGTGTAGAGGACCGTGCTGCGCTGGATCGCGACCTTCTTGAGGTGGATGAGGACCGAGCGTCGCTCGCCCGACTTCGAGGTCACCTCGCGCTCGATGTTCTTGATCTCGCCGCGCGCTGCCAGCTCGGCGTGATCGAACAGGTTGTCGCCCAGCAGACGACTGATTCGTGTCATCGCGTGGACTTCGTCGGGCGCGTACCCGAAGATCACGTCGACGTTGGGGCACACGAAGGTGAAGACGCCGTCGTCGTCGGTGAGAAAGACCGCGTCCGAGATGCTCTCGAGGGTGGCGCGGTGGAGCTCCTCCGACTCGCGCAGCGCCTGGAACGCCTCCGCCCGACCACCGTTAGTTCCGTCGTTCATCCCTGGGGATGGTGTCCGATGGGGCCCGCGGAGTCAACCCGGCGATTTGACTCTGTTTTCCCCGGCATAGTATCGTCCGATTCGCGTCCATCAGCGAAGCCACCGCCATCCGCAGTAAGCTTCCCGATGAGTCACGCAATCCGGATCGGAAAGGGGGTGTCAACCATGGCTCGCACGTACCAGAGGCTCACCCAGCCGCTCGTTCGCGACGCCGAGGGCCCGCGCGGCCTTCGGGCCGCCACGTGGGACGAGGCCCTCGACCGCGCCGCAGCCGGGCTCCGGCGCGTCGTCGACCGGCACGGGCCGCGCGCGTTCGGTCTGTTCAGCTGCTCGAAGAGCACGAACGAGACGAACTTCATGGCCCAGAAGTTCGCGCGGAGCGTGATCGGCAGCAACAACATCGACAGCTGCAACCGTACGTGACACGCGCCCAGCGTCGCCGGGCTGGCGACGGTATTCGGCGCGGGGGGTGGTACGAGCTCGTACCAGGAGGCTGAAGAGACCGATCTGTTCCTGCTCTGGGGATCGAATGCGCGGGAGACGCATCCGATCTTTTTCCATCATGTGCTCAAGGGCCTCCGGAACGGGGCGCGGCTTCACGCCGTCGACCCGCGACGGACGAGCTCTGCGCAGTGGGCGGAGCTCTGGGCGGCGCTCGACGTCGGCTCGGACATCGCGCTCGCCAACGCGATCGGCCGCGAGATCATCGCCGCGAGGCTGGAGAATCGCGACTTCATCGACAACGCGACGACGGGATTCGAGGAGTATCGCGCGGCGGTGGAGCCCTACACGCTCGCCTACGCCGAGCGCGAGACCGGCGTGCCGGCCGCGACGATTCGCCAGATGGCGCACGACTATGCGCGCGCGCGCCGCGCCATGATCTGCTGGACGCTCGGGATCACCGAGCACCACAACGCGGTCGACAACGTGCTGGCCCTCGTCAACCTCTCGCTCTTGACCGGCCACGTCGGCCGCTACGGCTCGGGGCTCAATCCGCTGCGCGGACAGAACAACGTCCAGGGCGGCGGCGACATGGGCGCCCTGCCCGACCGGTTGACGGGCTTCCAGCACGTCGAGAACGACGAGTTCAGGGTGAAGTTCGAGCGCGCGTGGAAAGCGACGATTCCCCCGGAGCGCGGCTGGCACCTCTCGCAGATGTTCGAGGCGATGGAGCGCGGCGATCTCCGCGCGCTGTACGTGATCGGCGAGAACCCCCTCCAGTCCGAGGCCGATCAGCACCATGCCCAACACCTGCTCGAGGGGCTCGACTTTCTCCTGGTGCAGGACCTGTTCCTCACGAAGACCGCCGAGCTGGCTGACGTCGTCCTGCCCGCGAGCGCTGCCTGGTGCGAGTCCGAGGGTACCGTGACCAACAGCGAGCGCCGCGTGCAGCGCGTGCGCAAGGCCGTCGACGCGCCCTCCGGCGCCCGCGACGATTTGACGATCCTGTTCGAGCTGGCCAAGCGGCTGGGCCGCGACTGGGGCCGTCCGGACGCGGAGACGATCTGGAACGAGGTCCGCGGGCTCTCCCCGATGCACGCCGGGATGAGCTACGCGCGCCTGGAAAAGCACGGCGGGCTTCAGTGGCCGTGCTACGACGACGAGCATCCGGGCGAGATGTTCCTGCACAGCCGGCTCTGGGAGCGGCCGATTCGCGGCCCGCGCGTGGCGTTCGTCCCGGTCGAGCACGATCCGCCCGTGGACAAGCTCGACGCGGAGTTTCCGCTGCGCCTGACCACGGGCCGCCGGCTCGACGAATACAACACCGGCGTGCAGAGCTCGGCCTACAGCTCGCCGCTCCGGCGCGGCGAGAGCCTGGACGTCTCGCCCGAGGACGCCGCTCGGTACGGGCTGCGCGAGGGCGAGATCGTTCGCGTGCGCTCGCGCCGCGGTGCCGTCGACGTGCCCGTCCGCTACGACGACGGCCTGCGCGCCGGACTCACGTTCATGACCATGCACTTCCCCGACGACGTGGCGACGAATCTCTTGACGATCGACGCGACCGATCCCAAGTCGGGGACGGCCGAGTTCAAGGCGACCGCGATCCGCATCGAGCGGCTGGGAGCCTGAGCCGATCGACCTCAAGATCGTCGGCCCGACCGCCAACGACGTCGAGCGCGCCGCGATCGACGCCGTCGTCGCCGACCGCGCGCGGCGCGATCTGGTGCTGCCGGCGCTGCACGCCGTGCAGGCGCGAACGGGCTGGGTGAGCCGCGGCGCGCTCAACCACATCAGCCACCGCCTCCATGTGCCTCCGGCCGAGCTGTGGGGCGTCGTCACGTTCTACCATCTGCTCTCCACGAAGCCGCGGCCGCCGATCGTCGCGCACGTGTGCGACGACATCGCGTGCCGCATCCGTGGCGGCGAGGCCCTCTGCGAAGCGCTCGAGCACGCCGTGGGTCCGCCGGGCTCGACCGGCAACAACGGCGGCGGGGTGACGTGGCTGCGCAGCCCGTGCCTGGGCCAGTGCGAGCGGGCGCCGGCCGCGATGCTGACCGTCGCGGGCGAGAGGCCGCGCACGATCACGCTGGCGCCGGTCGAGGGCGGAGCCGAGCGGCTCCTCGGCGTGCTGCGCCGCCCGCCGGAGGTCAGCGATACGCGCCTTGGCGCGAATCGGCCGGCCGGCGGGCGTTCTGTCGCGTCCGAGTCCGTGCCGCAAGCCGGACAAGCCGGGCTGCGCCTGCTCGGCCGCATGGGCCGCGTCGATCCGACGAGCCTCGACGCGTATCGCGCGAGCGAGGGCTACCGGGCGCTCGCGCGCGCGGTCGAGATCGGCCCGACCGGGGTCATCGACGAGGTCGTCGCCTCGAAGCTGGTCGGACGCGGCGGCGCCGCGTTTCCGACCGGACGCAAGTGGGACGCGGTGGCGAAGGCCGAGGCGCGGCCGCACTACCTCGTGTGCAACGCCGACGAGTCCGAGCCCGGGACGTTCAAGGACCGCCTCTTGATGGAGGAGGATCCGTTCGCGGTGGTCGAGGGCATGACGCTCGCCGGCTTCGCGACCGGCTGCGAGCGCGGGTTCCTCTACTTGCGCGGCGAGTACCCGCTGGCCGCCGAGCGCATGGCCGGCGCCATCGCCGCCGCGCGCACGGCGGGGCTCCTGGGCGCCAACGTGCTCGGCGCCGGGTTCGCGTTCGACATCGAGATCCGACGCGGCGCCGGCGCCTACATCTGCGGCGAGGAGACCGCGCTGTTCAACTCGATCGAGGGCAAGCGCGGCGAGCCGCGCAACAAGCCGCCGTTCCCGGTGCAGGTGGGGCTCTTCGGCAAACCGACCGTCGTGAACAACGTCGAGACGCTCGTGAACGTGCCCGCGCTCATTCGCGAGGGCGGCGCCGCCTACGGTGGGATCGGCACCGGGGGCTCGACCGGCCCCAAGCTCTTCTGCGTCTCGGGCGACGTGGCGCGCCCCGGTCTCTACGAGTCACCGTTCGGGATCACCTTGCGCCAGCTGCTCGAGCTGGCCGGGGCGCAGCCCATCCGCGCGGTCCTGCTCGGCGGCGCGGCCGGCGTGTTCGTCGGACCGGGCGATCTGGACGTCGCGCTGACCTTCGAGGGCACCCGGGCGATCGGCGCCACGCTCGGCTCCGGCGTCGTCATGGCGTTCGGCGAGTCGATCGATCTCGTCGACATCGTTCGGCGCATCGCCGAGTTCTTCCGCGACGAGTCGTGCGGCCAGTGCGTGCCCTGTCGGGTGGGAACGGTCCGGCAGGAGGAGCTCCTGGCGCGGCTGCGGGCCCGCCGTCCGCTCGGCTCGGACCAGGACGAGCTGGCGCTCTTGAAGGATCTCGGCCAGGTGATGCGCGACGCCTCGATCTGCGGCCTCGGTCAGACGGCGTCGAGCGCGGTCGAGTCCGCGATCTTTCGCCTGGCGATCACGGGGAGACGGCCGTGAAGCCCGAGCCGATCTGGTTCAAGCCCCCGCCGCCGCCGACGCGCCCGCCCGCGGCCCCGGAGCGCCCGGCCGCGCCGCCGATCAGCGTGACGATCGACGGGCAGCCCGTGACGGTCGCCACCGGCTCGACGATCCTCGACGCGTGCCGCGCGCGCGGGATCGACGTGCCCACGCTCTGCTACCTGCCGACCCTGACGCCGGTCAACGTCTGCCGTGTGTGCGTCGTCGAGGTGACGGGCTCGCGCGTGCTCGTGCCGGCCTGCTCCAGACGCGTGGAGCCCGGCATGACGATCCTCACCGAGTCCGAGCGCGTGCGCGTGTCGCGGCGGATGGTGATCGAGCTGCTGGCGTCGTCCGTCGACCTCTCCACCGCGCCGGGCGTCGACGAGCTGGTGACGCGCTACGGCGCCGAGCCCGGCCGATACGGTCCGGCCGCCAAGTCGGCCGCCGCCGGCGAGCGCGACGCGCGCGAGCCCGGCCATCACGAAGCTCCGGAGGGGGCGACGTCGGAGACGGTCGCGCAGCCGGTGAAGGTCGACAACGACCTCTACATACGCGACTACAGCAAGTGCGTGCTCTGCTACAAGTGCGTCGAGGCGTGCGGCGTCGACGCCCAGAACACGTTCGCGATCGCGGTGGCCGGCCGCGGATTCGACGCGCGCATCTCGACCGAGGCCGACGTGCCACTCCCGGACTCCGCCTGCGTCTACTGCGGCAACTGCATCGGCGTCTGCCCGACCGGCGCGCTCATGTTCAAGCGCGAGCACGACATGCGCGCCGCCGGCACGTGGGACGAGTCGCGGCAGCGCGTGACCGACACGATCTGCCCGTATTGCGGCGTGGGGTGCACGCTCTCGCTGCACGTGCAGGACAACCGCATCGTGCGGGTGACTTCGCCGGCTGACGTCTCCGTCACCGGCGGGCATCTCTGCATCAAGGGTCGCTTCGGCTTTAGCTTCGTGGAGCCTCCAGCACCCGACACATCCGGCTCGCCTCCCTCATCCGGCTCCTCCAGCTCGTCTGGCTAGCTGTCCGGCGCGTGCTTGAGCCGGGCGGGTCCTGTCGCAGGGCACGGCCCGGACGCGCGGCCTGCGTCACCCGCTCGCCCGATTCGCAGCGCTTCGCGCTGCGGGCGGGACGAGGGGGGCCCACTTCGGCCGCGGCGTCCGGGCTGTGCCCTGCGCCACCCGCCCGCCTCCGGTTGCCGGTCGTAGTCCGGATTTAGTCGCGAAGCTTGGTGGGAGCTTCTTCGAGCTTTGCTCGCACAGCTGGTCGCACAGCTTGTTCGCGCAGCTTGTTCGGGCAGTTTCTTCCGTCGGCTCGTTCGGCTGGGAGGGCGCGCGAGCCTGTGTTGCGTGAGCTAGGGGCGGGCGGTGCCGGGGTGGGCGGAGCCTAGGCCGAGGGCGGCGCGTGTGCGGACGGCGGCGCGGCTCATCGCGACGCGGAGGCGCTCCATGTAGAGGTAGATGATCGGCGTGGTGTAGAGGGTCAGGAGCTGGCTCAGGAGGAGGCCGCCCACGACCGTGATGCCGAGCGGGCGGCGGAGCTCGGAGCCGGTGCCGGTGCCGAGGGCGAGCGGCAAGGCGCCGAGCAGCGCGGCCATCGTCGTCATCAAGATCGGCCGGAACCGCTGCAGGCACGCCCGGTGGATGGCGTCGCGGGCGCCCAGACCGTGATTGCGCTCGAGGTCGAGCGCGACGTCGATGACCAATATCGCGTTCTTCTTCACGATCCCGATCAGCAGGATGATCCCGATCATCGCGATCACCGACAGGTCCATCCCGCAGATCAAGAGCGCCAGCAGCGCGCCCACGCCGGCCGACGGCAGCGTGGACAGGATCGTGAACGGATGGATCAGGCTCTCGTAGAGCACGCCGAGCACGATGTAGACCGTGACCAGCGCCGCCAGGA
>DATEMW010000530.1:0-2628 GCA_035275385.1 Candidatus Methylomirabilota bacterium
TATCTGGCCGTGGCCGACGAAGAGGCAGGCGGCTTTCTCGGCGCCGGGCATCTGGTCGAGCATCACGCCGATGCGGTGAAGTGCGACTACGTCATCACCGAGAGCGGCGGCGTGCCGATCCCGACCAAGGCCGGCCACACCTTGAAGGTGACGGTGGGCGAAAAGGGCGGTAACTGGCGGCGGCTGGTCGTGCGCGGCACGCCAGGCCACGGCTCGCGGCCGTTCAAGACCGATAATGCTCTGGTAACAGCCGCGAAAGTCGTGCAGCGGCTCGCCGAGTATCGGCCGAAGGCGCGCATTCTCGACGCCTGGCGCGGCTACGTGGAGTCGCTGCATCTCGAGCCCGGCCTCGCGGAGGCGCTCACCGATCCCGACCGGGTCTACGGCGCCGTGAACGACCTCGAGAATCTCGCGCTGGCCCGCGAGGCCCACGCGTGCACGCATACGACGTTCTCGCCCAACATCGCCCACGGCGGGACGAAGGTGAACGTGATCCCGGATCGCGTCGACATCGACGTCGACATCCGCTCGCTGCCGGGCGTCGAGCAGCACGAGGTCGAGGCGATGATCCAGGAGGCGTTGGGGCCGCTCGCCTCGCGGGTGACGGTGCAGTCGCCGTCGGATCGCCGGCGCGGCGGCAGCATCTCGCCGACCGACACGCCGCTGATCGCCGCGATGCGGCGCGTGACGAAGCGCATGATGCCCGACAGCACGGTGGTGCCGGCCATCACGACGGGCGGCACTGACGCGAAATTCTTCCGTTGGAAGGGGATTCCGGCCTACGGCTTCGGACTACACTCGCTGCGCATTCCGTACACCGAGTACCCGGTGATGTTCCACGGCAACAACGAGCGCGTGGACACCGAGAGCCTGAAGCTCTCGGCGATGATGTGGGAGGCGCTCTGCCGCGACTTCTTGGGCTAAGCCGCTAGGGCCTGAGCCCTCAGCTCACCACGTGAAGAGGTTCGTGAAGAACTCCTTCACGCGCTGGGTGAACGTCGGCTCCTTGGCGGGGCGGCCCGCCGGCGGCGCGTCCGCCGTCCCGGTGGCGTCGCTCAGCACCGTGCCGGCCTGACCGACCGCCTTCGGATCGATGCCCGTGGCCACCGACGCCGGCGGCGTGTCGCTGCCGGTCTGGACCGGCGCCTGCTGGACCACCTCGGAGGCGTTGATCACGAGGTAGGTGTACCAGAGCCCCTCGTTGATGTGGACCTCCATCGCGTTGCCGTCCTTCTCGTAGACCTGCCGCATCCCGTCCTTCATGGTGTTCGTGCGCGAGACCTGACGCCACCCGCTTGCCTCGAGCCGCGTGCGCATCGCGTCGCCGAGCGTGACCGGCTCGAGACGGCCGCGATAGACGAGGTGCGCCGCTTTGAGATTTGGCGACTCGATCACGACCGAGTCGTCGGCCTGGTAGGCCATTCCCGAGGGCAAGGTGATGTCGTCGAAGTGGCGACGAGCCGTCGTCGTGGTGGTGCATCCAGTGGCGAAGATCATGATCACGACGGTCGCGAAGATTTTGGTTTTCATGCGCGCAGCCTAGCAGGGCGGTCCCGGCTTCCCCAAGAAATTTGGACGCGTGTCACCCTCGGCTCACGCCGAGCAGGGCGTACATCACGCGCCACAGCGCGAACAGGTCGCGCACCTCTTGCCAGCCGCGCCCTCCGGCGCCCTCGACGTGGCCCACGAGCCCGACCAGCACCAGGGTCGTTCGATCGGGCCGCGCGGCCGCGAGCCTCACGCTCTCGGTATACGGCACCGCGCGGTCGGCTCGCCCGTGGACCAGGAACAGACGCGCGCCGATCGCGGGCGCCACGCGGAGCGGCGAGAGACCCTCGAGGTAGCGCTGGAGATCCGCGGGAGGTGCGTCGAGCAGACGCTCGACCGCCTGCGGGTCGGCGGCCTCGAGAATGGCACGGGAGGCAGGCTCGAGGCGGTCGGCACTGGCGCGCACGAACGCCTTCACGACCTCGGGGTCGTGCTCGACGCGGCCGCTGATGCCCTGGTACGAGTAGGCTCCGGTGAGCCAGAAGCGCACGACCTCGCGGGCCGACGCGTAGCCCCCGAGGCTCAGCACGGCGCTCACCCGGTCGCGAACGCGCGGGTCGGCGGCCGCGAGCAGGGCAGGCCCGGCGCCAACGCTCACCCCGACGACGACAGTTTTCTCGGCGCGCGCAGCCAGCGTGCGGACGACGGGCTCGACGTCCTCGGGGCCGAGCCGGCCGCGGGTGAGGCCGGGGATCGTCGGCACCGCGACGTCGAACCCGGCTCGGGCCAGGAGCGCCGCCGCCTCCCGCACCCGCGGATCGTCTTTACCGTCCGGGGAAAGCCCGTGAACGAGGACCAGCGGGCGGCCTCGGACGAGGCCCGCGCGAGCGTAGAGGTCGGCCGGAGTCCCGGGCAGATCGAGCGGTCGACGGTCGGGCGGATCCGTCAGCGCCGAGAGCGCGGGCAGGTGTCCGTGGGTCAGGAACTCGACGAGAAACGCCCCGGCGAGGAGACCAGACCATCCGGTGCGCGCGACGGGCGCGACGACGACGAGGGCGAGGAGAAGAGCGGCGAGCCGGGCTACTTCCGGTTGATGCACTTCACGAGGCGCCACCCTTTGAACATGTTGACGTGGGTGAC
>DATEMW010000531.1:0-8094 GCA_035275385.1 Candidatus Methylomirabilota bacterium
CGCGCCTACTCGTACATCGGACGGCGATCGAGCAGCCTGAGCCAGCCGGCCACGATCCGGTAGATGAACCACAGCCCCACGACCATGAGCGGGATCCAGGCGATGAGCAGGCCGACGCCGAGCGTGAGCACCACGAAGGCCAGGCAGAGCGCCACCCACAGAAGGCCCCACCAGAACGTGCGGATCTGCCAGCGGAAGTGCGACTCGAGCCACGTCCCGCGCACCTCGCCGCGCTTCACGTAGTTGACGATGACGGCGATGATCGACGGCCAGCCGGTGAGGAACGCGAAGACCACGCTGGCGGCCGTGACGATCCCGACGACCAGGCTGACGGCGTGAAGCGTGTAGATCGCGTGGGTCACGGTGATCAGCGAGGGCTTCGGGTCGGCGGTGGTGTTCAGGGCTCTCTCTCCCAGGACGAAAGTATAGGCGATCCGCGGGCGGCGGCCTCCTCGACCGAGCCCCGCCGCCGTGCTATAAAACCCCATGATTCCTCGCGTTCGCCCGATTTTCACGCTCGCTCTGGTCGTGATCCTGATCGCCGGCGGCCTCGCCCTCCACGCCTTCGCGCAAGGCCAGGCGCTGCCGAAGTCGGTCACCATCGGCACCAATCCGGCGGGCACGGTCTACTTCGCGCTCGCCAGCGGCATCGCCAAGGTCGTCAGCGGCGGCGCCGGCTACCTGATGGTCGTGCAGCCGCACGCCGGCACCAGCACGATGCTGCCGCTCATCAACACCGGAGAGATGGAGTTCGGCATCCAGAACGGCGTCGACCTCTGGCTCGCGTATCGCGGGCCCGCCCAGCAGATCGGCGGCCGCAACCCGTTCGCGCACACGCCGAACGTCCGGCTGGTGATGCGCGGCGCGCCGCTGATGGTGGGGCTCCTCGTGCGGAAGGATTCGCCGATCAAGACCGTGCACGACGTGAAAGGCAAGCGCTTCACCGGCGAATACCGCGCGCACCTGGCCGTCTGGTACAACATGTTCGGCCATCTCTCGAGCGCCGGGCTCACCTGGAACGACGTCAAGGTCGTGCCGGTCAACACCGTCAACGACGGCGTCGATGCGCTGCTGCAGAACCGCGCCGACGTCACCCAGCACGCGCTGAACTCGGCGAAGGTCAAGGAGGCCGACGCCGCGGTCGGCGTCCGGCACATCTCCGACGACTGCTCGCCGGCCGGTGAGGCGCGCATGAAGAAGGCCGTCCCGGGTTACTACCCGCGCATCGTCAAGCCCGGCGCGATCACCGGCGTCGTCGAGGACACCTGCGTCGTCGCCTACGACACGTACTTCTTCGCGGGCAAGACCGTGCCCGATCAGGTCGTCGAGCTGGCGCTCAAGGCCGTGTGGGAAGGCGGCGCGGAGCTCGTGCCGATCCATCCGATGTTCAAGGAGTGGACGCAAGACCGCGCGGTCGATCCGGAGGCGTCGATCCCCTACCATCCGGGCGCGATTCGCTTCTACAAGGAGCGCGGCGCCTGGAAGCCGGGCATGGATCAGGTCCAGCAGAAGCTGCTCGCGGTGAATCCGTAGTTGACGGAAGTCCTGCCGAAGTTTCGTAGCCTCAGCGGCGCCGCGCGCGCTGTCGAGGGCGTCGTGCTCGTCGCCGTCACCGTGGCGGGGGCGTTCTGGACGCTCGGGCTCCAGTACCATCTGCCGGTCCCGCTCTTCAACGAGCAGTACCTCGGCCTGTTCCTCGGGCTCGGCCTCGCCGGCGCGTTCATCATCGTGAAAGCCTATCCCGCCGCGCCTCAGGGTTACGTGCCCTGGTACGACTGGATCTGCGCGGCGGGCGCGCTGGGCATCGGCCTCTACATCACGATTCTGTATCCGTCGATCTCGTACACGCTCTCGAGCCTCGCGTGGGATCGGCTGGTCCCCGCCGCGCTCGCGATCGTGCTGGTGCTCGAGGCGACGCGTCGGATCGCGGGCTGGGCGCTCATGTGGATCGCGCTCGCCTGCGTGCTCTACGCCAATCTCGGCTGGCTCCTGCCCGGGCCGCTCTACGCGAAGGGCTCGAGCTGGAGCCGCATCGCGGTCTATCTCTACCTCGACTCGAGCGGCATTCTCGGCGTTCCGCTCGGCGTCACCGCGAGCATCGTGGTCGCGTACATCTTCTTTGGCCACGCGCTGACGGCCGTGCACGGCGACGCGTTCCTGACCGGCTTCGCGATGTCGGTGATGGGCCGCTACCGCGGCGGATCGGCCAAGATGGCCGTCGTGTCGTCGAGCCTCTACGGCACGGTCTCGGGCAGCGCGGTCGCAAACGTCGTCGTCGACGGCGCGATCACGATCCCGATGATGAAGCGCTCGGGTTATCCGCCGCACCTGGCGGCGGCCATCGAGGCGGTGTCGTCCAATGGCGGCCAGATCATGCCGCCCGTCATGGGCGCCGCGGCCTTCTTGATCGCGGAGTACCTCGCGATCCCCTACGGGCAGGTGGCGCTCGCCGCCGCGCTGCCAGCGGCTCTCTACTATCTGGCGCTCTTCGTCCAGATCGACCTCGAGGCGGCCAAGCTCGGGCTCGCCGGGCTCCCGCGGGCCGAGCTGCCGCGACTGCGCGAGGTGATGCGCGTCGGCTGGGTGTTCCTGGTCCCGCTCGGCGTGCTGCTCTACACCTTGATGATCAGCAACTGGGAGGCCGGCACGGCCGGCATGCTCGCGGTCGGCGTGACCTTGCTGGTGGGCTTTCTGCAGCAGGCGACCCGGCCGAGCTGGCGCGCCATCGTCGACGCGATCGAGGGCACCGGCCGAACGATGCTGGATCTGATCGCGATCACGGCGCTGGCCGGCATCGTGATCGGCTCGTTCCAGCTCTCGGGGCTCACCTCGAAGCTGCCGATCTTGCTCACGAGCGCCGCCGGCGGCAACGTGGTGCTCCTGCTGATTCTGACCGCGGCCGTCTCGATCTTGCTCGGGATGTCGCTGCCGACGACCGTCGTCTACGTCACGCTCGCGGTGCTCATCGGCCCGGCGCTCACGCAGCTCGGCATCGATCCGCTGGCCGCGCATCTGTTCCTGTTCTATTTCGGAATGCTCTCGCTGATCACGCCGCCAGACTGTCTGGCCACCTACGCCGCGGCGGCGATCGCCAAGGCCGACTTCTGGAAGACCGGCTGGGTCGGGATGCGTCTCGGCATCGTCGCCTACGTGGTCCCGTTCGTCTTCGCGTTCCATCCCGCGCTGATCGGCCACGGCACGATCGCCGAGATCCTGATCACGATGACGACCGCGTCGATCGGCGTGGTGCTGCTCGGCATCGGCTGCGCCGGGTACCTTTTCAGGCCGCTCTCCTGGGCGCGACGGGTGTGGGCATTCGCGGCCGCTGGGCTGTTGATGATGCCGCCTCTGCCGTGGCTGCCGACCGCCGCCGCGGATCTTCTCGGGCTCGCGGTCGGCGCGGCGCTGATCCTCTGGGAGCGCCGCGCGCGGACGATGGGCGCCGGGGCGGCCGGTGTGGCGGCGGCGCCGACCGCTCACCGCTGACGCGCACCAAAGCGAGGAAAGGTCGCGATGCGGCACGTTCGTCTCGGCAGGACCGGGTTGAAGGTCTCGCAGCTGTGCCTGGGCACGATGACCTTCGGCCTGCAGTGCGACGAGCCGACGTCGGTCGCGATCCTCGATCGGGCAGCGGCCGGCGGCATCACCTTCCTCGACACCTCTGACGTCTATCCCATCGGCGGCAATCTCGGCACGGTCGGCCGCACCGAGGAGATCGTCGGCCGCTGGCTCGAAGGCCGGCGCCACGACTTCATCCTGGCCACCAAGTGCTTCGGCGCGATGAGCGCGCGGCCGTGGGACCAGGGGCTCTCGCGCAAGCACATCCTGGACGCGATCGAGAGCTCGCTGCGCCGGCTCGGCACCGACTACGTCGATCTTTATCAGCTCCACCATCCCGACCCGACCACGCCGATCGACGAGAGCCTGCGCGCGCTCGACGACATCGTGCGCGCCGGCAAGGCGCGCTACGTCGGCTGCTCGAACTATTTCGCGTACCAGATCGCCCGCGCGCTCGGGCGCAGCGAGCTGCTCGGCCTGGCGCGCTTCGACAGCGTGCAGCCGCGCTACAACCTGCTCTTCCGCCAGGTCGAGCGCGAGCTGTTTCCGCTGTGCGCCGAGGACGGCCTCGGCGTCATTCCCTACAACCCGATCGCGGGCGGCTTGCTCTCGGGCAAGCATCGCCCGGACGCCGGGCCACTGCCCGGCACGCGGTTCACGCACCCGACAGCCGGCGCGCGCTATCGCGAACGCTACTGGCAGGAGCGCGAGCTCGAAACGGTCGAGGCGCTGCGGCCGCTGGCCGCGGAAGCCGGCATGTCGATGACCCAGATGGCGGTCGCCTGGGTGCTCGACAATCCGATCGTCACGGCGCCGATCATCGGCGCCAGCCGTCCCGAGCAGCTCGACGACTCGCTCGCCGCGGCCGACAAGGGGCTCGATGCTGGCCTGAAGACACGGCTCGACGAGCTCACGCTCGAATACCGCCTGGGAGACGACATCCGCTAGAGGAGAATCTACCAATGGCCCGAGTCGCGATCCTCGATGACTACCAGAACGTCGCCCGGCGCATGGCCGATTGGGCGAGCCTACCCGCCGGCACGGACGTCGTCGTCTTCGCCGATCATCTGAAAGATACGGACGCGGTGGCCAAGCGGCTCGCCGATTTCGACGCGGTCGTCGCGATGCGGGAGCGCACGCCGTTCTCGCGCGCGCTGCTCGAGCGGCTCCCCAAGCTCAAACTGCTCGTGACCACCGGCATGCGCAATGCCTCGATCGACGTGGCGGCGGCCGTCGAGCGCAAGATCGTCGTCTGCGGCACGTCCGGTCTTCCCTACCCGACTGCCGAGCTCACCTGGGGCCTGATCCTCTCGCTCTTCCGTCACATCCCGACCGAGGATCGCGCGACCCGCGAGGGCCGCTGGCAGGTGAGCTGCGGGCTCGGGCTGAACGGCAAGACGCTCGGCGTGGTGGGGCTCGGCGGTCTGGGCTCGCGGGTCGCCAAGATCGGCCTCGCGTTCGAGATGCAGGTGATCGCGTGGAGCCAGAACCTCACGGCGGCGCGCGCCGCCGAGATCGGCGCCACGCTCGTGACCAAGGACGAGCTACTGGCGCGGTCCGACATCGTCAGCATCCATCTCGTGCTCAGCGACCGCACGCGCAAGCTCTTCGGCGCCCGCGAGCTGGCGGCGATGAAGAAGACCGCCTATCTGATCAACACCTCGCGCGGCCCAATCGTGGACGAGGCCGCGCTGGTGGCCGCCCTCCGCAACGGCACGATCGCCGGCGCCGGGCTCGACGTCTACGACGACGAGCCGCTCACGCTCGATCACCCGCTGCGTGGCCTCCCCAGCACCGTGATCACGCCGCATCTCGGCTATGTCACCGAGGAGGGCTATCGCATCTTCTACGGACAGGCGCTCGAAGACGTGAAGGCCTGGCTGGCCGGACAGCCGGTGCGGGTGCTGAAGCCCTAGCCTCGACGAGGAGGATCGCCCATGACGTCGCGCTTGCGTCACGTTCTGCGGCCCATCCTGTTCGGTGCCGCGCTCATCGCGATGCTCACGCCGATCGCGGTCAGCGCGCAGCAGGCACCGCTGCCGACCGCGCCCCCGGAAACCCAAGGCATGTCGGCCGCGCGGCTCGCACGCCTCAACGGCGCCTTCAAGAAGGAGATCGAGGACAAGAAGGTGCCGGGCGTCGTCATGCTGATCGCCCGCAAGGGCAAGCTGGTCTTCACGAGCGCGCAGGGCCTGCGCGATCCCAGGGGTGCCGATCCCATGCGGGTCGACACGATCTTCCGGATCTACTCGATGACCAAGCCGATGGCTTCGGTCGCCACGATGATCCTGGTCGAAGACGGGACCGTGCAGCTCACCGATCCCGTCTCGAAGTGGCTGCCGGCGTTCAAGGACATGAAGGTCTCGACCACCGCCGGCGACGTCCCGGCCCAGCGGCCCATGACCGTTCAGGATCTGCTGCGCCACACCGCCGGCCTGCCCTACGGTGAGCTGACCGCAAACGCGGCCGTCAAGGAAGCGCTGGCGCAGGCGGGGCTCTTCAAACCCGGCGTCATCGATTTCGACATCCGCGACATGACGCCCGCCGAGCAGGTCGAACGGCTCGCTCGGATTCCGCTGATCCACCAGCCCGGGACGACGTGGGAGTACAGCCTCGCGTCCGACGTACTCGGGCGCGTCGTCGAAGCCGCCTCGGGCAAGCGCCTCGGCGAGTTCATGGGCGAGCGCCTCTTCAAGCCGCTCAAGATGGGCGACACCGCGTTCTGGGTGCCGGAGGCAAAAATCACGCGGGTCGCCGAGCCCTTCGAGAAGGATCCGCTCGCGGGCACGCCGATCAAGCTGATCGAAGTCGCGAAGCAGCCCGGCAACGACTCCGGCGGCGCCGGCGCGATGTCGACCGCGGGCGACTATCTGCGCTTCGCCCAGATGCTGGCGAACGGCGGGGTGCTCGACGGCCAGCGCGTGCTGAGCCGCACCACCGTCAGGCTCATGACCTCCGACCACCTGGGCGCACGGATACCGCTGGCGGCGAACTTGGGCGGGAACGTGCTCGGCGCGTCCACCTATACCTTCGGCCTCGGGTTTGCCGTGCGCCCCTCGGACGGCATCGCGCCGGTTCCGGGATCGGCCGGCGATTTCAACTGGGGCGGCTACGCCGGCACGGTTTTCTGGGTCGATCCCAAGGAGCAGCTGGCGGCGGTGTTCATGGTGCAATCGGCGGGCGCCTTGCGCGCGTACCACCGCAACCTCTTCCGGCAGCTCGTGTACCAGGCGATCGTCGACTAGCTCGAAGACAAACGCGGCGGCGAGAGTGATCTCGCCGCCGCGCGTTCTCTCCGGTGAAGCGCGAAGCGTCGTGTCTCAGCCGATCGAATTCACCACGAAGCCGTAGCGGCGGTTCGTCCGCCCCGGCCCCTCGCGCTCATAGTCGGCCTTGGCGAGCGCGATGCGATCGGTGGTGAGCTCGGCGCGGCGCTTGATGTCGTACTTGTAGAGCCGCGCGGAGTTCTCGCCGAAGATCATCCGCTTGGTCGGCCCGTCGGCCGGGCCCAGCGGCGCGTAGCCGTACTTCTTCTGCATGTCCTCCGGGATCTCGAGCCGGCGCAGCGCCTCGATCTGCCACTGCGGCGCGCCGGTCCAGATCGCATCGGTACCCCACACGATGTGGTCGGCGCCGAGCCCCTTCACCAGCATACCCATCATCGCAGCGCAGAGACGCGGCTCGGACACCGTGCTCTGGGCGAAGATCTGACCGAGGTCGCCGTACACGTTCTTCACACCGTACTTGGCCGGAATGTCGGCAAGATCGCTGACCCAGTCGACGCGGCCCGTCTTCTCGAACTGCTCCCAGCCGTTGTTCCACTCGCCGCCCGTGAAGCGAAACGCCGAGTGGTAGATGACGAAGTTGAGCTGCGGCCAATCCTTCGCGGCCTTGCCCACGTCGCGCACGTCGGCGTACTGCACCAGGTCCGGGAAGTTCTTCGTCGTCGACATCGGATAGAGCCCCTTGTGCACACAGACGTTGACCAGCCCCGCCTTGGCGAGCTTTTCGTAGAACGGATACAGAAGCTTCTCGTCGTCCATGCGCCAGGGGTGCTTCGAGAGCTGTTTGTTCGTGTTGTCACCGACCGTGTAGCCCTTGAACGAATCGGGCTTGAGCTGCGCGATCGCCTGGTCGACCGATTCCATCCAGCCGGGCATCCCGGGCATGAAGATCGCGTGCGAGAACATCCGGCGCGCGCCCGTGAGCTGGTTGACCTTGGCGCGCGCGTCGGCCTTCATCTCGTTGGTGAGGAACCAGTCGCGCGGCTCCTCGGAGCCCGAGCCGGAGATCAGCGCCACCTTGGTGTCGCTGTCGAAGTAAATCTCCTTGAAGTAGTTCGCGAACTTCAGGTCTTCGAGCGTCTGCGGCTTGCCGGCGAGCGCCGGGTTCCAGCCCGACTTGCCGACGGCTTCGCGCGAGCGCACGAACCCTTCGAGCCGCGTGTCGTCCCGCAAGAAGTGCGTGTGCATGTCCATGATGAACTGGCCGGAGAGCGCCTTGGCCCGATCGTTGGCCACGTCCGGGCTCTGCGCT
>DATEMW010000532.1:0-3799 GCA_035275385.1 Candidatus Methylomirabilota bacterium
CCCGAGCGTGAAAGAGCGCCGGTCCCAGCTCGACATCGACTGGTGGGCGGTTCTCAAGTCCATCACGCCGCCGACGCTCGTGCTGCGCGGCGAGAGCAGCACCGTGCTGGATCGCGACGTCGCCGAGCGGATGGGCAAGGAACTCCCGCGGGGCCGCTTCGTCGAGATTCCGCGGGCCGTGCACACGCTGCACGAGGACAATCCCGAGGCCGTCCTCGCCGCGCTCCGAGAGTTTCTCGGCTTCTAGGGCTTCTTGAGCTTGAGATCCTCGTAGGGCGCCGAGTAGGCGTAGCCGCGGATCAAGCTGATCCCCGGCTCTTCCAGCCGCGGGCCGATGCCCCAGGTGAACGCGAGCTCGTAGATCGGCACGTGCGTCACGCGATCGTGCAGGATCTGCTGGATCTGGTGAATCAGCGCCTCGCGCCGCTTCACGTCGATCTCGCGCGCCTGGCGCTGGAAGAGATCCTCGACTTCCGGGATGACGCCCGCGGTGTAGGCGCCTTCCTTGCTGATGTACGCTTCGACCCGCGTGGCCGCGTTGCCAGCCGCGCCGGTGATGCCAACGATCAGGTTCTTCAGCTTCCTCTCCCGCCAAGCCGTGGTGAGCGCCGCCCGTTCCATGACGCGAATCTTCGACTTGATGCCGACCGTCTGCAGATAGGCGGCCAGCGCCTCACCCATCGCCGTGTACGGCGGCCACGGGTAGAAGTCACCGGCGTCGAAGCCGTTGGGATAGCCGGCTTCGGTCAGGAGCTGCTTGGCGCGCGCCGGGTCGAACGCCGGCGGCTCGAATGACTTCGAGAACTCAAAGGCCCGCGGAATGATGCCGCCGGTCGGCTTCGACAGGCCGAGCGTCTCGGCCTGGTTGAGCGCCTGCCGGTCGATCGCGTGGCTGGCGGCCAGCCGCACTCGCCGGTCGGCCCACGGAGACTTCGGATCCCACTGGTCGGGCATGTCCAGCCAGAAGACGCCGCTCGCCTGGCTCGGCGCTGTGAGCCTCAGCCCGGGTGTGCGGCGAATGTCCTCGGCGACGGGCCCGGTCAGGAGATACGCGATGTCGATCTCGCCCTTCTTGAGCGCGGCGGCGCGCGTTGTCTCTTCCGGCAGGCTCCGGAGCACGAGCCGTTTGACGGCCGGCGTCTTGCGCCAGTAGCTCTCGTTGGCCTCCAGCACGAGCTCCACGCCCGGATTGAAGCTCACGAACTTGTACGGCCCGGCGCCGATCGGCGCCCTCTTGAAGCCGTCGTCGCCCACCTTCTCGATGTATTTCTTGGGCACGACCCAGCCCGCGCCCGTCGCCGACGTGCCGTAGAACGTCATGAAATCCGGCCACGGCTCTTTGAGCACGAACCGGATGCGGTTGGGGTCGACGATCTGGACCTCGCGCACACGGTCCTTCAGGAGCTTCACGCCGGCGCCGCGGTAGCGATCGTAGGAGAACTTCACATCCTCGGCGGTAACTGGATCGCCGTTGTGGAACTTCACGCCTTTACGTAGGACGAAGTCGTACGTCAGGCCGTCCTTCGACTGCGTCCACGACTCGGCCAGGCTCGGCGTGTTCCATCCGGCCGGCATCGGCTTCACGACCGCGTCGTGCAACGCGTAGAGGAACATGAACGGCGTGATGATGCCTTCGGTCTCTGCTGGATCGAGCCAGCGCGAGGCCAGCGTGATGTGCACCCCCCACGTCACCGTACCTTCCGGTGCCGCCGCTGCCGGTCGAATGACTCCGAGAAGGCTGAGGCAAGTCACGGAGACGATGCCGAGCCGAATGAGCGAGCGTCTCATGAGCACCTCCGAGTAGGATGGGTCGCCCAATCATGCCACAGACCCTGCAAGTCCTCGCGGTCGCCGCCGCACTCTGGTCGGCGGCCGCGACGATCGCCGTCTCCGCGTGGGCTCAAGAAACGCGTATGGTGCCGGTCACGGTCGACGGCGAGCACGTGCGTCTTCAGATGCGCATCTACCGCCCGGCGTCGGAGACACCGGCGGCGACCCTGGTGTTCAATCACGGCTCCACCGGGACCGGTACGAACCCGGCAGCGTTCACCAGGCCGCTCGATTTCCCGGAGGTCGCTCGCTTCTTCGTGGCACGCGGCTGGGCCGTCGTGATCCCCGCGCGACGCGGCCGCGGAGGATCCGAGGGCGTCTACGACGAGGGCTTCTGGCCCGATCGATCGCGCGGCTACGCGTGCGATCAGGCGCTCTCACCGGCCGGAGCCGATCGAGCGTTGCGTGACATCCAGGCGGCCATGCGCGCGATCGTCGCCATGGACTTCGTCGATCGCACGCGCGTGGTGATCGGCGGGCAATCGCGCGGGGGCGTCCTGAGCGTGGTGTACGCGGGTCTCCATCCCGAAGAGGTCAAGGGCGTGATCAACTTCGTCGGCGGCTGGAACGGCACCCGGTGCCAGCACGCGGCGACGATCAACCAGGCGCTGTTCGCGCGCGGGGCGCCCTACCCGGACGACACGCTGTGGATCTACGGCGATGGGGACTTCTTCTATTCACTCGCGCACAGCCGAGCGAACTTCGCCGCCTTCCAGAAGGCCGGCGGGCGGGGCGAGTTTCACGAGCTGCCGGCCGAGGCGGGCGGTCACTATCTCTGGCTACAGCCGGATCGATGGTCACCGCTCGTGGAGAGCTACCTCAAGCGGCGCGGGCTGCCGACCGAGAAGCCGTAGCGCCTGGCGCCGCGTCAGCCGATGACCCGTCCGCCCATCACGCGGATCGAGTCGCCGGTAACGTAGCTGGACGAATCGGAGGCGAGGAACACGCACGCCTCCGCAATGTCCTCGGGCCGGCCCAGGCGGCGCAGCGGGATCTTCGCGAGCTCTTCCGGCGAGCCCGGCGGCGCCTGGCGGAACTCCGGGTACCACTCGGCGTGGCGCCGCTCGGTGTCGATGAACCCGGGCATCACCATGTTCACGCGGATGCCGAACGGCCCGAGCTCGGCGGCCAGCGCGCGCACGAGGCCGAGCAGTCCCGTCTTGGCCACGGTGACCAGGGCGGTGTTGGGCCGGCCGGTGAGACTCGACATGCCGCCGAGCGCGATGATGCTGCCGCGCCGACGCTCCTTCATGCTCGGCACGGCCGCCCGCGCCAGATAGAACGCGGAGTGCAGATTGACGCCGAGCACCCGATGCCATTCCTCGACCGAGGTGTCGGTGACGGACTTGTGCGGGCGGATGGCGGCGTTGCAGACGAGCACGTCGATGGCGCCGAGCTCGGCGAGCCCGCGCTCGACCAGCGCCTGGCAGACGGCCGGGTCGCCCACGTCGCCGAGGGCCGTGACAACCCGTGAGCCGGCCTTGCGGCACTCGCCCGTGACAGCCTCGAGCTCGTCGGCGTTCACGCGCGTGTTCAGCACGAGGTCCGCGCCCTCGGCAGCGAACGCGAGCGCGATGGCGCGGCCGATGTTGCGGCTGGCACCGGTGATCAGCGCGACCCTGCCCTGGAGCTTTCCGCCGTTCACGGTGCCGGCTCTCAGCGCAGGCCGGCGGCCTTCATCGCCGGGAACACCGCGTCGCGGAACGTCCGCACCTCTTGCTCGGGTCCGACGAACGTCTGCAGCGGCATGATGTAGAGGCTCTTGACGCCGGCGCCGGTCAGGTCGGCGATCCGCCGGGCGCAGTGCTCGGGCGTGCCGATCAAGCCGAGCGCGTCGCACAGCTGTCCGATGATCTCGTCGGGCACGAACGACGTGGCCGCGATGGCCTCGTCCCAGTTCTGCGCGTGCGAGAGATCGGGATAGATCTTCCCGACCGCGGGCGGGATCTCGAAGTGCGGGATCGAGAGC
>DATEMW010000533.1:0-3088 GCA_035275385.1 Candidatus Methylomirabilota bacterium
TGGTCGTGTCCAAGACGCACGCCATCGAGCTCTACGACCTGCCCGACCGGCAGAGCACCCAGTACTACCAGGACATGGTCGCGGTCGCGCGCGCGATCGCGGCCGCGTTCAAGCCGCGCAAGATGAACTACGAGGCGCTCGGCAACACGGTGGGGCATCTGCACTGGCATCTGTTCCCGCGCTACGAGTGGGATCCGCACCCGAAGCGGCCGATCTGGGAGACGACTCACCCGCCGCGTGTGCCCGAGCCGGCTGAATACGCGGACATCATCGCGTCGATCCGCCGCCATCTTGCCTGAGCCGCACGGCCGCGAAGGCCGGGAGACAACATCATGATCGTGCCCCTCACCCTGGCTGATTTTCTGGAGCGCGCCGAGCACGTCTACGGCGACCGCGAGGCGATCATCGACGAGCCCACTCCGCCGGGCGGCGGGCTCGGCCGAATCACGTACGGACAGTTCGCGGCGATGTCGCGCAGCCTGGCGGCCGCCCTCGACGATCTGGGCGTGGGCGACGGCGAGCGGATCGCGATCGTCTCGCCCAATGCCGCGCGCTTTCTCGTCAGTCTCTTCGGTGTGAGCGTCTTCGGGCGCGTGATCGTTCCGGTGAACTTCCGGCTGAACGCCGAGGAGGTGCGCTACATCATCGAGCACTCGGGCTCGACCGTCGCGCTGATCGATCCGGAGCTCGAAGAGTCGCTGAAGGGTATCCAGATCAAGCACCGCTTCGTGCTCGGCGCCGCGACCGACCGCGAGCTGTTCCTCAGACCGAACGCCGCGCCGCGCGGGCGTGTCACCGACGAGAACGCGACGGTCTCGATCAACTACACATCGGGCACGACCGCGCGGCCCAAGGGCGTGCAGCTGACGCACCGGGGCTGCTGGCTCAACGCGGTCACGTTCGGCTGGCACCTGGGCCTCTCGGATCGCGACGTCTATCTGCACACCTTGCCGACCTTTCACTGCAACGGCTGGGGCATGCCGTACGGAGTGACGGCGATCGGCGCGCGGCACGTGATCATCCGCAAGATCGACGGCGAGGAGATCCTCCGCCGCGTCGACGCCCACGGCGTGACCTTGTTCAACTGCGCGCCGGCGGTCATCGCCGCGGTGCTCGATGCCGCCACCGCGCGGCGCGCGCGCGGTGAGAGCGTGCCGGGCGCCGGCCGTGTGCGGGTCGTGGTCGCCGGCGCTCCGCCGCCCTCGAAGACGATCGAGCGCATCGAGGCCGAGCTGGGCTGGGAGTTCATCCAGATCTACGGGCTCACCGAGACGTCGCCGCTGCTCACGATCAACCGCGCACCGCAGGAGTGGGACGGGATCGACCGTGCCGAGCGCGCCCGGCGTTTGTCGCGCGCGGGCGTGCCGGCGGTCGGCGTGCGCATGGCGGTCGACGCGAACGGTGAGATCCTCACGCAGACCAACAACGTCTTCGAGGGCTACTGGAACCAACCCGAGGAGACCGCCAAGGCGCTGGCGGATGGCTGGTTCCATACGGGCGACGGCGGCCACACCGAGGACGCCTACGTCGTCATCGCCGACCGGAAGAAAGACGTGATCATCACCGGCGGCGAGAACGTCTCGTCGATCGAGGTCGAGGACTGTCTCTACCAGCACCCGGCCGTGGCCGAGGCGGCCGTGATCGGCGTGCCGGACGAGAAGTGGGGCGAGACCATCAAGGCGCTCGTGGTGCTCCGTCCGGGTAGCCAGGCGACCGCCGCCGACCTGGTCGCGCACTGCCGCGGGCGCATGGCGCATTACAAGTGCCCGACGTCGATCGAAGTACGCGACGCGCTCGCCCGCACGGCCACCGGCAAGCTGCAGAAGTTCAAGCTGCGCGAGCCGTACTGGGCCGGCCGCGAGCGGAAGGTGAACTAGCGAGCGGCAGCATGTGGTCGTTCGCGCTCGCTATCATCGTCGCCCTCGGCCTATGCGTAGCCCCGCGAGTGGCGGTAGCACAGACGCCGTCGAAGACGTACCGAGTCGGCGTCCTCGCCTCGAGCACCGAGGTCAATTTCGGACCGGGCGTCAAGATTTTTCGCGAGGCTCTGCACGCCGCCGGCTGGGTCGAAGGCCAGAATCTGGCCCTCGACGTTCGGTACACTAGTGGATACGCGCAGCTCAAGCAGCTGGCGACCGAGCTGGTCAGGCTCAAGGTCGATGTGATCGCCGCTCTCGGGACTCCGGCGATCCAGGCCGCCAAGGAAGCGACGACGACCATTCCCATTGTGATGGAATCACTATCCGACGTGGTGGCCGGCGGGCTCGTGCAGAGCCTGGCGCGACCGGGGGGCAACGTCACGGGAGTATCCGGCTTCGCTCCGGAGCTGAGCGGTAAACGGCTCGAGCTGATCCGCGAGATTCTGCCGCGGGCCGAGCGGATCGCGGTTCTTGTTAACCGGTCCAACCCGGTTACGGCTTCGGTGGTGCTTCGCGCGACCGAGACGGCCGCTCAGCAGATGCGGATGAAGCTCGACATCACCGATGTGCAGGGACGCACCGGCCTCGCGCCGGCGTTCGAGGCGATGCAACGAAAGCGTGCCGACGCGCTGATGCTCGTGGCCGATCCAGCCCTGTTCACCGAGCGCCCGCTGATCGTGGAGCTCGCGGCCAAACATCGACTGCCGGCGATCTACGAGACTCGAGGGTGGGCCGAGTCCGGCGGGTTTCTCTCCTATGGGCCGCGCTCGCAGGACCGATTCCAGCGCATGGCCGTCTACGTGGATCGCATCCTGCGCGGCGCCAACCCGGGCGATCTGCCCATCGAACGGCCGACGACGTTCGAGCTCATCGTCAATTTGAAGACCGCCCAGGCGCTCGGGCTGACGATCCCGCAGTCGGTGCTGGTCCGCGCGGACGAGATCATCCGGTAGCGGCCCGCCGGCGAGGCTCGCTCAGGCGAATTTCTCGCGCTCTTCCCGCCGATACGATCGAACCGCGAGCGTCAGAAATAGTGCCGTGTAGCCGGCGAGCCACAGCAAGCTCACGCCCAGCGACTCGTGCCCGGCGCCGAGCGCGCTCCACGCGAGCTGCGCGTAGTGGTAGCTCGGCAGGAACGGCGCCAGATTCTGGATGAACTCCGGGAGCTG
>DATEMW010000534.1:0-7461 GCA_035275385.1 Candidatus Methylomirabilota bacterium
TCCTGGCGGCAGAGGATCGGCCGGATCCCGGCGGCGGCCGCGGCGTCGATCACGGGGGTCGTCGGGTACGTGCTGAGGAATTCCACACCTTCGCGCTTCATGATCTCGGCGATCGCGTCGACGATCTTCATGGACGTCTCCTTGGAGAAGGGGGCTCCGCCCCCCTCTCGACTCCCCTGCGAACACGCTGTGCGTGTTTTAAGGCGTCAGGCCGAGCGCCTGGCGGCCGAATTGTTCCGCGATCAGGTCCCAGCTGAGCGCCGCGTGATGCGAGGCGCCGTGCGCGTCGCGATGACAGCGCTGGATGGGCTCGGCGTCGAGCACCGCACGCGCGCCGCTGGCCTCGAACAGGCGGTCGACCGCGCGCACGCAGAGCCGCGCGATGAACGCCTTGTCGCGGCGGTAGCGGATGCGATCGAGCTCGCTGAACCCCTCGCCCCGCGCCGCGCGGTCGAGGATTTCGCGGATGTCCTGGCGATGCAGCGCTCGCGCCGCGTCGACCTCGGCCGCGGCTTCGGCCAGCCGCAGCTGCAGCGCGACCGACTCCACCGTCCGCCCCGGCCCGGATCCGCGCTGGGCGCGCGCGGTGAATTCATCGATCGCGCCCTGAGCGATGCCGATGAGCGGCGCCGCCAGATCCCATCCGGCCAGGCACCGCAGCGGCGCACGATAGCTGAGCCGGCCGTGGAGCTCCCACCCGGTCATGATCTTGTCGCCACAGAGATCAGGATCGACGACACGGTGCGTCGGCACGAACGCGTCCTTGACGACGATGTCCTTGCTGCCGCTGCCGCGCATCCCCGAGGCGAACCACGTGTCGAGGATCTGATAGTCCGGGCGCGGCATCAGGAGCCAGCTCATCCCGTTGGGGCGCGGTCCGGGCACCGACACCATGACCCACGTGGCGGCGTCGCAGCCGCTCGAGAATCCCCAGCGGCCGGAAACCTTCAGGCCACCGATCACCGGCTCCGCCTTACCGCCGGCCGGGTTCAGACCGCTCGAGAAGAGCGTGTCGGGACCGGTCGCGAAGAATTCCTCCTGGCAACGCTCGGGAAAGTGGCCGAGCCACCAGTTGTGCGCGGTCCAGAGGGCATAGCACCACGCGGTCGATCCGCAGCCGCGGCCGAGCTCGAACGCGGCCTCGAACGCCGTGTCGACCTCGACGTCGTGCCCGCCGTAGCGACGGGGATTACCGATGCGGATCAGGCCCGAGGCCAAGAGATCCTGGACGCTCTCGGGCGGCACCTGGCGAAGCTCTTCGGTGCGCGCCGCGCGGGATTTGAGAAGAGGAACCAGGTCAGTGGCCCGGCGCAAGAGCTCTTCCCGGGTCAGCGACGACGGCACGATACCAGCGGAGGCGGCCTCACCTGGGCTCACGGCGCCCCCATGCTACGCCGTCATTGGATCAGAAGGCGAGCCCCATCGCCCGGGCGAGAAAGCGCATCAGCGGCGTCTGGCGGCGGCACGAGGCCACGAAGCGGGCGGCGAAGTCCGGCGCGCATGCCTGCGCTTCCGTGAATCGCGCCCCGGACGTGAACGACAGGAGCTTGATGTCCCCGATCATCGGGTGACCGGGATCGAAGCCGCGCGGCGGGCGCGTCAAGGTCGACTCGCCGTGAGTCAGGCCGACCCGCCTGGCCTGCTTCCACCCTTGCGGGTTCTTGACGATCGCCTCACGGACGGCTCGCAGCGAGTCCGCGCCCGGATGCCAGATCCCGGCGCCCATGAAGACGTCGCCCGGGGCGAGGTGCAGATAGTAGCCCGGCGTCTCGGCGTCCTTCGGGGCGTCGAGGCCGAAGTGGACCCCGACGTTGGTCTTGTACGGCGTCTTGTCCCGGCTGAATCGAGTGTCGCGGTAGATCCGCATCAACGAGCCGCCCGAGGGCCGCGCGTCGACCTTGATGTGCCGGCTGACCCGCGCCAGCGGCGGGGCGATCGAGGCGATGAACGCCACCATCGGCTCGCGCACCTCGGCGAGATAGCGATCCTTGTTCTCGTTGAACCACTCGCGGTTGTTGTGGCGTCTGAGCTCGCCGAGGAATGCGAAGAGGTCGCGGGAGATGCGCGCCATACGCGCTCAGATCGCGCGGTGCAGGCCGCCGTCGACGGCGATGCGCTCGCCGGTGATGTAGCGCGCCTTGGGCGAGCACAAGAAGGCGGCCAGATACGCGAGGTCGGCTGGATCGCCGAAGTAGCCGAGCGGAATGTTGCGCGCGAACTCGGCCTGGCTCTCTTGTGTCGGGTGCAGGCGCTGATCGATCTGCTCGCTGTGGATCCGTCCCGGCGAGAGGCAGTTGATCGTGATCCCGTGCTTGCCCATCTCGCGCGAGAGCCCCTTGGCCCAGGCGTGAACTCCCGCCTTCGCCGCGACCGCGGCGTTGACGCCGGACGGCTCGGCGCTCCCGGTGACGCAGACGACGCGGCCCCACCGGCGCTCGATCATCCCCGGCAGCAAGGTCTGCGTGAGCCGTCGCACGGCGGTGAAGTTGATCGAGAACGACTCGTCCCATGCCGCATCGGGCGAGTCCCACGGGATCGGGCGCGAGCCGCCGGCGTTGTTGATCAAGATGTCGACCCGCCCGTAGGCCGAGAGCGCGGCGTCGCGGATTCGCGTCGCGGCGTCGGCGGTGTAGAGATCGAGCGGCAGCGACAACGGGCGTGGCCCGCCTGCCCGCTCGATCTCGTCTTGCAAGGTCTCGAGCAGCTTGCCCCGCCGCGCGACGACGACCGTTTGTACGCCTTCGCCCGCCAGCACCTTGGCGATCTCGCGCCCGAGGCCGACGCTGGTCCCGGTGACGACGGCGATCTTGCCCTTCAGCTCGAGGTCCATCCGAGTCTCCGCGTGAGGCTCTGCACGCTGCCGCCGATGCCCCTGGGCAGGAAGATGATGAACAACACCAGCAGCACGCCGTAGACGAGGTTGTCCCAGCCCACCGCGCGGGTGCCGAACGAGATCCGCAACACCTCGGCGAGCAAAATCGTGATGACCGCGCCGATCGTCGGGCCGAGCGAGACGTAAATGCCGCCGACGACCACCGCGAAGACCATCTGGAGCGAGACCGAGATGCCGCTGACCGTGTCGGGCGAGATGAACATCTGGTACTGGCAGTAGAGCGCGCCGGCGAGCGCCGTCATCGCCGCGCTCAGCACGGTGATCTTGAGCTTCTCGGCCGTGACGTGCACGCCGGCGGCGGCGGCGCCGTCCTCGTCCTCGGAGATCGCCTCGAGCGCGTAGCGGAGCATGCTCCGGTCGACGCGGTTCCACACGTAGAGCCCGAAGGCCCAGACGCCGAGCGCGATCAGATACCACGTCGTCTTGTCGGGGAACTGGAGCGCCCAGAGCGAGTGGCCGCCCTGGTAGCGCTCGGGCGTGTAGCCGAGCGAGCCGCCCGTGTGGTCGCGCGTCGCAGTGATCACCTGGAGCACGATGCCGGAGAGTGCCAGGGTCACCAGTGCGAAGTAGTGCCCCGTGATGCGGAAGCGGAAGCACGGATAGGCGACGACGGCGGCCAGCGCCGCGCCGGCAATCAGCGCCAGCGGAATGCCGAGCCACGGGCTGATGTGACCGTGGTTCCAGGCGAGTGCCGTGACATAGGCCCCGACGCCCATGAAGCCGCCGTGGCCCAGCGAGACCAGGCCGAAGCGGCCCATCACCGACCACGACGTGTAGGCGAACGACCAGATCAGGATCAGCACGATGATGTGCAGCGGATAGGGCGAGCGGTACACGAACGGCAGCGCGATCAGCGCCGCGCCGGCGATCCACGGCAGGTAGCGGGTCATGAGCGCCGGGCCATCAGACCTTCGGGTCGCACGAACATCATCACGATGAAGAACGCGAAGGCGAAGACGTACCCCCACTCGAGATCGAGATAGAGGCCGCCGACCGAGATGATCTCGGCGAATACGAACGCGGCGAAGAAGCCGCCGGCAAAGTTGCCGAGGGTGCCGAGCACGCAGATCAGGAACGTGATCGGACCGAACGAGAGCCCGACGAACGGATGGACGTCGTATTGCAGAACCAACAGGCACGCGGCGAGGCCGGCCAGTGCCCCGCCGACGCCCGAGGTGATCAGGTAGATCCGCCGGGTATCGACGCCCATGAGCGGCATGATCTGGCGGTCCTGCGCGATGGCCCGGATCGCCGTGCCTGTGTAGGTGCGGGTCATCAGGAGGTAGACCAGCCCCATCGCCACCAGCGCCGCCGCAAAGGCCAGCAGGCGCGAGTAGCTCACGAACATCCCCGCCACCTTGAGCACGGGCAGCCGCAGGCCGAGGTTCTTGAACTCGATGCCGAACAGCACGGTGGCCGCCGACTGCAGGAAGAAGAGGACACCGCCGGTCGCCAGGAGCTGGTTGATCGGCGCCGCGCCGAGGAGCGGGGCGATCACGAGCACGTGCAGCACGAGGCCGAGGACGGCGACACAGAGGATGGATACGAGCGCCGCCAGCAGAATCGGCGCGTGGTAGACGGTGTAGAGGTAGTACATCCCGTACATGCCGAGCATGATCAGCTCGGCATAGCAGATCCAGACCACGTCGATCACGCCGAAGACCAGGTTCAGCCCGAGCGACAGGAGCGCCAGCACGCCGCCGAGCAGGATCCCGTTGATCATCGCCTCGAGCAGGAAGACGTCGAAGATCCCCAGGGCGCGGCCTCCTTGCTCAGACTCCGAGGTACGCTTCGCGGATGCTGTCGCTGGCCAGGAGCTCGGCCGCGCGGCCGCTGGTGTGGATTCGCCCGGTCTTCAGCAAGTACGCGCGATCGACCACGCGAAGCACCTGCTGCACGTTCTGCTCGACGATCAGCACCGTCAGGCCGCTCGCGCGGATGCGGTTCACGAGCTCGAACACCTGCTCGACGAGCACGGGCGCCAGGCCCGCCGACGGCTCGTCGAGCAGCAGGAGCTTCGGCTCGGACATGAGCGCGCGCCCGATCGCGCACATCTGCTGCTCGCCCCCCGACATGCTTCCCGCGAGCTGGTGGCGGCGCTCGCGCATCCGCGGGAAGAGCTCGTAGACGACCTCGAGCTGCCGGCGGAACTTCGGGCGCGCCGCCGGCACGAAGCCGCCCATCTTCAAGTTGTCCTCGACCGTCATGCGCGCAAACAGGCGGCGGCTCTCCGGCACGTGCGCGACGCCGAGCTCCACGATGCGGTGCGCCGGGGTTGACGCGAGGTCGACGCCCTCCATGACGATGGTGCCCGACGTCGGGCGAATGAGGCCGGAGATCACCCGCATGAGCGTGGTCTTGCCGGCGCCGTTGGGGCCGATGACGCCGACCGCCTCTCCCCGCTTCACCTCGAGCGAGACGTCGAACAGCGCCTGGAAGGTCCCGTATCCGGCGCGGATCGACCTCAGCTCGAGCATGGGATCGGTCAGCCGCGGGTGGCTGCCGCGGCGGCGGAGACCGCGGCGGCGTGAGTGCCGAGATAGACCTCGATGACCCGGGGATCGCTCGCGACCCGAGCGGGCAGCCCCTCGGCGATCTTCTCACCGTGATCCAGCACCATGACGCGATCCACGACGCGCATCAGCACGCCCATGATGTGCTCGACCCAGATGATCGTGATGCCGAGCTCACGGCAGATGCGGCGAAGCAGATCGGCCGCCTGATCCATCTCGTGCTCGTCCAGACCGCTCAAGCTCTCGTCGGCCAGCAGGAGCTTCGGCGAGGTGGCAAGCGCCTTGGCGAGCTCGAGTTTTTTGAGGGCCGCCGCCCCGAGACCATCGACGGTGGCCGCGCGATCGGTCGGCAACCCGACCAGCCCGAGAGCCCGCTCGGCCGACTCGAAGGCCTTGGCTCGCGAGTGGCGGCCCTGGCCGAAGAAGCCGGCGAGCACGACGTTGTCGAGCAACGAGAGCCGGCGAAACGGCCGGGGAATCTGAAACGTGCGCCCGATGCCGAGGTTGATGATGCGGTATGGCGGCTGCCCGGCGATCTCGCGCCCCTCGAACCGGATCGAGCCCGCGTTGGGCACGAGCGTCCCGGAGAGCATGTTGAAGATCGTGCTCTTGCCGGAGCCGTTGGGGCCGATCAGGCCGACGATCTCGCCCTGCTCGACCCCGAACGACACGGCGTTGACGGCCGTGAAGCCCCCGAAGCGCTTGGTGAGGCCCTGGACGGCTAGCAAAGAGCTAGGCCGCGAGGCTCACTGCGCCGCGTAGGGCGACGTGCCCGGCAGCGGCAGAACCGGCTCGCGCTGCTGCTGGCTCTTGGGCCAGACGAGATACGGCTTGTCGTCGATGTACTGGAGAATGACCGGGAACGCGCGATCGTTCTGGCCCGCCATCGGCCCGCCCTCGCCCTCGAACTTCACGCCGAAGCCGAGCATCGTGCCGCCCTCGGGCAGATCGACCTCGAGCGCGGCCTTCCGGAGCGCGTCGGCGTCGATACCGCCGTGCTTCTTGATCGCGCGCGGCAGCACTTCCGTCATGAACACGTACGTGTTGCTGGCCGACATCCCCACGTGCGCCGAGCGCACCTGCGTGCCGGGCCGCGCCTTCTCGTACTCGTCGCCGACCATCTTGATCATGGCGGGCAGCGGGGCGCGCAGCGACTTCTCGTTGGTCAGCCAGATCGAGATCGGGTCCACGTTGAAGAAGTAGTTCACGTCGCGGCCGAGCGACTCCTTCAGCTTGTCGTAGACGCCGTAGCCGGCGCCGTGGCCGATGAGTGCGCTGAAGCGCAGCCCCTGCTCGCGGGCCTGGCGGAGGAACAGCGTGATGTCCGGGTTGTAGCCCGTGTGGAAGATGACGTCCGGCCGGCCGCGCTTGAGCTTGGTGACCAGCGCCGACAGGTCGGGCGCCGTCGCGGAGTAGCCTTCCTTCAACACGACGTTGAAGCCGGCCTTCTTGGCGCCCTCCTCGTTACCGCGCGAGACGTCGACGCCATAGGCGCCGTCCTCGTGGATGATCGCGATGCGCAGGTCCTTCGGCTCCTTGCCGAGCTTGCTCTTCGCGTTCTGGGCGAGGAAGTCCGTCGACATCAGGCCGAACTGCTTGCCGCTCGGCTGGGCCCGGAACACGTACTTCAGGTGGCGGTTCTCGAGCACCGCCGAGGAGATGCATGTGGTGATCCACATGAACTTCTTCAGCTGCTCGACGCGCGCGGCGGCCGGCACGCACTGGGCCGACGAGTAGAAGCCGAGCAGCATGTCGACCTTCTCCTGCTCGATCAGCCGGACCGCCTCGTTGATCGCGATGTCGGGCTTGCTCTGGGCGTCGGCGTACACCGCCTCGATCTGGTAGCCCTCGACGCCGCCCTTCTTGGCGAAGTAGTCGATCATGATCTTGGCGCCGAGCGCGTGCAGCTCGGAGCCGCCGCCCGCGAGCGGGCCGGTGTAGTCGTAGATCACGCCGATCTTGAGCTTCTTGCCCTGCGCCGGCGCGTCGCCCACGAGTGCCGCGCCGACGACCAATGCCACCGCGATGAGCCCGCACACGACGCGTAGAGGTCCG
>DATEMW010000535.1:0-10585 GCA_035275385.1 Candidatus Methylomirabilota bacterium
GAAGCAGTGCTGGCCGACGAAGCGAGCGGGGACAGCGAGGGCGAGACCGACCACGGCCACGAGCGCGACCGTGACGACGAGCACGATGCCGAGGCGTCGCGCAGCTCGAAGCACCACGACTCTAGAGTCTCGTGTCCTCCAAGTTAATGGAGTTTTATATCACGGCGCCCCGGGCCGAGCGGAACCTTGTGGATCGGATGCTCGCGCGGACACGACGTAGCGCAGCGGGCCGCCGGGCCTCAACGCCTCGAATGGAAAGCACGTCAACAGCACGAGGTTGGTCGAGCTCGGATCCGAGCGGATCACCGCCGTGCGGGAGTCGACGACGGACAGGGCCTCGACCAGGAAGCGCGCCGGCGCGCGGCCCGGCGCTTCCAGGATGATCTCCTCGCCGGAGCGCACCTCTCGCAGGAAGCGGAAGTGCGTGTCCCGGTGCCCGCTCACGATCCCGGTCCCCGGCGCGCCGACGGCCGCGCCTTCGGGGGCGTAGCCGGGCCCGAAGGCGAGCGTGCGGCCGCTCACTCCAGCGAGGACGATGAGGTCAACGCCGTGGGCGGGCACCTTCAGCCGCGCAACCGGCGACGTGTCAGCCCAGGGCCACGGCTTCGCGCCCGCTTCTCCGCGGAGCGTCCGCTCCCACGCCCGCTGCAAGAGGTACTGCGCGAGCCGGGCCTTGGCATGAATCCAGATGCCCTGACCCAGCTCCCACATTCCCACCGCAAAGAGCAGCGCCGCCACGACGACGGCGAGCCCGCGGCGTCTCACAACCGTCGACGAGCCCGCCCGGCGAGCGCCGGCGCGCCATTACGGTAAATCGCCACGGTGAGCGCGCCGGCCAGAAGAAGCGCGACCAGACCGACCGCGAGATGAACGGGTCCTGACGTGGCGCCCTGCCCGGCTCCGAACACCGCGGTGTAGTCCCAGCCGTGAGGGAGATTCGTCTCGAGCGCGTGACTCGACAGCGATTCGTTCTCCGGACGCACCGGCGTGACATCCACGGCGACCAGACTCGTGTATGGACTGATGAGGTGATGCGCGAGGGCCAGCGGCAGCACGGCGGCCCGCACTTCTTCCTCGGGCGAGCCCGTGCGGCGGCGATCGAGGAGCCCCGCGATCTTGGCCCGCGCCCAGTGAGAGGACAGCCCGGCCTCCTCGCCGGTGGGATGAAGAGCCAGTACCTGCTCCCACACCTCGACGCCGAGCCGGCCGCGCAGCACGACGCGCGCCGGCGGCGCCGGCGCGCGCAGGGCGACGCTGATCGGCTCGCCGAGATAGAGGTCTGGAATCTTCTCGGGCACGATCTCGGCGCCGGCCAGCTCGATCTCGACATCGGTCAGCGCCGGCGACTCGAGCTTGGCGAACAGCGCGACCATCTTCTCTTTCACCTCGCTGATGTCGCCGATATAGGTGAACGTGCCGCGGCCGCCCCGGGCCGCCTCACGCATGAAGTGACTGTTCGGCGCCGAGCCGATGCCGATCGTGAACAGCCGGCTGTCACCCAGACGCTCGTGGATCGCCGAGAACAGCTGCGCCTCGTTGCCCACGGCGCCGTCGGTCAGGAAGATCACTTGCCGAAGACGACCGGGATGTTCCCGGCCGTCGAGCGCCTGCTGGAGCGCCGGCAACATCTCCGTGCCGCCGTCCGCACGAAGCCGGCCGACGTACCGGTGAGCCGCCGCGAGATTCTGCTGCGTCGCGGCCCGGGCGCCGGGGAAGACGGAGTCAGTCGTGTGATTGAAACGGATCACGTTGAAGGTGTCGTCGGGCCGGAGGCGCTCGAGCGCCAGCTTCAGCGCCGCCTTGGCCTGATCGATCGACGCACCGTGCATCGAGCCCGAATTGTCGATCACGAAAATCACCTCGCGCGGCAGGCGAGGCCGGTCGACCGCGGCGGCGGCCGGCGGCGTCACCATGAGAATCGCGAACGTCTCAGCACCCTTGCGCTCGGTGAAGAGCGTTGCGATCGGTGTGGCCTCGGCGCTCGGCTGCCACACCAGCTCGAAGTCCCGGTCGGCGGGCACCGGCCCCTGCGCCAGCTCGACCCGGTAGCGTCCATCGGCTAGCGGTGTGGTGCTGACGGCGTGATACGAGGCGGACAGGCGCGCGAGGGGCGCGCCCGGATCCAGCTCGACGGTGAGGGCAACCGGATTGATCGCGCCGAGCGAGGGATGCGCGACCGGCGGCGTGATCCGTGACGCGTCGGGCACTGCGTCGGTGTCGTCGGCCCAGCCGGTACCCGTCGAGGGGCCTTGTGTCGGCGCTCCCGGGATGTAGCGCGGACCGACGACCATCGGGAATCGAAGCCGGAACTGCCCTGCGTCGTACCGGACGGTTTGCTGATAGTCGATCTCGATGGAGATCGCCGCGCCGGGAGCGATATTGGCCACCGACGTCGTGAAGACATTGGGCCGCTCCTGCTCGACGAGGCTCGCGCGTTTGCCCTGCTGCTTCGCCTGCTCGTACTGGGCTTTCGCCGCCGCTCGGTCCTGGATCACGCCCTCGATCACGCGGTCGCCGACATGCATGCGCAGGTGGTCGACCGCGGCGTCCTCGGGCAAGGGGAAGACGTAGATGCCCTCGGCCCACAGCCTGCTCGGATTGGTGAACTCCTGACGCACGCTCGCCCGCGCGACGATTCCGGTCACGACGATGCGAACGTCGGTCTTGAGCGTCGGCGCCGGCACGAGCTCGGTCTGCCCGGCGGTACGCCACAAGAGGGTGCCTTCGGTGATACGACCGACCTCCGCCCCGGCGGCTTGCGCCGCCAGGACGGAGATCAGGCCCACGAGGATCAACGCCTGGATGGACCTCAGCGCGGCCCTCATCGACTGGACTACCTATCGCCCGCGGGTGACGCCGGCGCGGACTGAGCCCGTTCGGCAGCCGCCCCGGCGGCAGCCGCCGGAGCTGTCACCGCCGCGGCGAGCTTGCGGAACTCGAGATGCACCCGGCGATTGAGCTCCTGGCACTCCTTGCCCGGGTCGTCGCAGAGCGCGCCGTCCCGGCCCATCGTGACCACCTTGATCGACGCCTCGGGCACGCCGAGATCCATCAGGAAGCGCTTCACGACCTGAGCCCGCCGCTCGGCCAGGCCGCGGTTGTACTCGATCGGCCCGTGGCTATCGGTATAGCCCTGGACCATGACGACCCACGCGTTGCCCAGGTCCATGCGTCCCGCCGTCTCCTGGAGCACGCTGGCGGCGTCGGCGCGCAGGCGCGTGCTCTTGAAGTCGAAGTAGACGTCGGCGTGGAAGACTCCCGCCGGCGGCGCGGGAATCACGGCACGAGGGCCCTTCGGCTCCGGCGCCGCCTCGACCCCCTGCGAGTGGATCCAGTACGTTCCGATCGCGCCGGCGATCACCGTCAGGAGGATCCCGACGAGGACCACCAGCTCTTTCACTCCGCCCATCTCCTTGCGCTCTTTCTGCAGCTCCGCCATTGCCCTGTCCTCCGCTTTCTCGAGACGTCGTTGCGTCTCGCTGATCGGGTCGCTCGTGCCGCCCGTTGCGGCCGGCGCCCGGCGGGGGACAAGAGCAACGCGCACGCCACAGCGGGCGGGCAGGCTGGCCACGCGGGAATGCTGGGAGTTCGAATACTTGGCCAGCGCGTGGGGATCGCTCGAGTGCGAGGACACGCGGGGATTCCCCGCATCCCCGCACACGCTCACAAGCGTCCCCGCACGCGGGGGATGTCAGAGCGCGGGCGACGGCGCGGTCAGACTCTGGCGGCCGAGGAGCGGCGCTCGAAGTGCTGGCGGACGAGGAGCTCGAGCGAGCGGAAGTGGCGCTCGGGGAGGTTCTTGAACCGCCGGCGGCAGGCGGCGATGGCTTCCTCCGGCGAGGCGAAGCCTTCGACGACCCGGATCAAGTGCTCGAAGTACTCCCGGAGCTTGAGCTCGACCGTGCGGCCGAGAGCTGGCTCTCCCGCCAGCGCCAGCGCCGCGGCTTCCCGGTCCCCGCCGGAATCGACGAGAGCGCGGAAGCCGAGGCCCTTGAGCCGCTGGGTGACCGTGCTCCGGTCCCAGCCGAGCGCCCGGGCGGTCGCCTGCATGTCGAAGGCGTGCCGCCGGAGGGTGGCCAGCACGGTCTCGTCTCGTCCGGAGTCCTCGCGGCTCGCCTCGCGGTCGGCCAGCCGCAGGTCGGCGACCGAGATGGCTCCGCCCTCGGCGAGCGCCAGGGCCTGGCGCAGACAGTTCTGCAGCTCGCGGGCGTTGCCGGGCCAGTCGTTGCGCTCGAGCGCCGCCAAGGCGCCCTCCGAGATCGGCAGAGGCTGGCGGCCGAGCTCGGCGGCCGCGTCGCGGACGAAGCGCTCGGCCAGGAGCCGCACGTCCGGCCGCCGCTCGCGCAGGGGCGGCAGGCGAAGCACCAGGCCCTTGAGCCGGAAATAGAGATCCTCGCGGAACCAGCCCTCCGCGCTGCCGCGCTCGAGATCGCGATTGCTGGCGGCGACCACGCGGACGTCGACCGTGGTCGGGCGCGTCGCGCCGACCCGGTAGAAGCTCTTGTCCTGCAGCACGCGCAAGAGCTTGCTCTGGTGCTCCGCGCGCAGCTCGCCGACCTCGTCGAGGAAGATCGTGCCGCGGTTGGCCTGCTCGAAGTAGCCCTTCCGATCGGCGACGGCGCCGGTGAAGCTGCCGCGGACGTGGCCGAACATCTCGCTCTCGAAGAGCTCGGCGGGGATCGCGCCCATGTTGACCGCGACGAACGGGCCCTCCGCGCTCGGGCTCAGCCGGTGCGCGGCCCGCGCGAAGAGCTCCTTGCCGGTGCCGGGCTCGCCCGCGATCAGGATCGGCAAGGACGCGTGCGCGGCCTTCTCCAGATCGCGGAACAGCGCGAGCATCGCGGGGTCGCGGGTGACGATGCCGAGCCGCTCGCACTCGCGCTGCAGGCGCGCCTGCTCGGCATCGCTCGGCACCGCCTCGCCGACGTCGCCCGCGGCCAGCGCCTTCGCCCGTAGTTCGAGCTCTTCCAGGCGCGCGCGAGTCTGCGCCTCTTGAGCGCGCGCGGCCGCCAGTTGGGCCCGCAGCGCGTCCTCGCCGCCGGACGAGCGCGCCGCGGCCGCTCGCGCCGCCTCCAGATCTTCCTCGAGCGCTTCGACCGCCGACTCCTGGCGCACGAGCCCTTCCCGGATCTCGGCCACTTCCCCTTCGAGATCGCGGATCCGATGCGCCGACAAGAGCTGATTGCACGCGATCGCGCCGACCGACGCCAGGCCGATCGCGGCCAGCGGGATCGCCAGCGGCAACAAGACGCCCAGCGACGAAGCCGAGGCGGCGACGGTCGCGACGTAGACGACCGCCAGCGCCGCGGTGGTGAGCGCAGCCTTCCACCAGACGGCGGCCAGCCAGCGCCATGCGGCCAGCGCCGACAGCAGGAGACTTCCGACGAGAGTCCAGGCGAACGGCGTCTCTCTGAGCCATCCCCAGGTGAGGATCCGGTTGAGCAGGTTGATCTGAACGGCCACGCGATCCCTGATCTGAGCCGACTCGATGCCCAGCAACACGATCCGGTCGGCGACCAGGTTCTGGAGGGCCTCGCGGCGTCGCCCTTCGATCGCGCTCGAGATCTCGGAGAACGGTACCGTCTTGAAGCTCTCCTGCAGCGCGCGGCCGGCGGGCGGAGCCAGGATGCGTCCCTGTCGGTCGACCGGGATGCGAGTGAGATCCACGCTCGTGAAGGCCTGAGCCATCGCGAGCCCGAACGCCGGCACCCGGCGCTCGCCGACGCGAACGAACAGCGGCACCCGCCGCACGACGCCGTCGGGATCGGCCGATCCCAGCATGTGCCCGACGCCGTTGGCGGACTGCGCGAATCCTGGAAGCGAGCCGGAGTACGCGCGCGCTTGCGGCAGTCCCGGCGACTCCGGCGACAGCGGCGGCCACGAGCGGTGCTGGGGCGCCGTCGAGCCGGTGCCGCCGTCGCGCGCCGCCGGCGCGTCCGGATCGACGGGCTCGAGCGCAATCGGGAGCACCACGTTCTCCGCGAACGCGATCGCCTGGCTCAGGAGCGCGTCGCTCGACGGGCCACCGCGGCCGGGTGCGCTCGGCTGTCCGAGCGGAGCGTCGATGCCGATGACTGCGGCGCCGGAGCGCGAGAGAGCCGAGATCACATCGGCGAGGACGGCGCGGTCCCAGGCGCCCGCGCCGAATCTGACCTCGCTGGCCGGATCGCGCACGACGACGATGGGCGTCGGGCTCTTGGGCGGGCGCGCGGAAAGCCGGCGATCGTACACCGACCATTCGAAGGCGGTCACCGCACTTTTCGCGGACGCCGCGACGGCCGCCGCGACCACGGTGGCTGTCAGTCCGAGCACCGCGGCGAGCGCCACGGTCTTCTTCACGATGGCCGGCCTAGGGACGAACCGGCGACGGCGGGACGGCCTCGCTGGCGGCGGAGATCTCGTGAAGGAATCGGCGCGCCCGTGGCTGGCCTTCGTCCGCGGCGGTCTTGAAGTAGTCCAGGATCCGCGCGTCGTTCGCCGGGACCTGACCGGGCACCCCGAGCTGATAGAGATCCTCGAGAAGCGCCTGGGCCGGCTCGCTGAACGCCCGGGCCTCCGCGATCGCGACCGGCACGGCCTCGGCGCCGCGCCCCTGTCGCACGAGGGCCGCGCCCACGGTGTCGTCGTCGCCGTTGCGGGTGAGCTCGGGGAAGTCCGTCCACAGCGCCGCGCGATAGTCTCGAAACGCCTGTTCCGCCGTGCGCCGGTCGATCGCCGCGCGGCGCGTCTTGCCGAGCGCCGTCTGACGCAGCTCGCCGAGCGCGGCCCCGGCCTCGGGGTTTCCTTGCTCGGCCGCGCGTGACCACCAGGCGATCGCGCGCGCGAGGTCGGGCTCGACGCCCAGGCCGCGCGCGTAGGACGTGCCGACGAAATACTGGGCGCGTACGTGGCCGGCGCGTGCGGCCGCGAGGAACTCCGGCGTGGCTTCGGCATCGCGATGGGTCAGCTTCAGGAGGAGCGCCAGGTTGTACCGGGCGTCCACGTGCTCAGGGTCGCGCGACAGCACCTGGCGATACGCCTCGATCGCGCCGTTCTGGTCGCCGCGCGCGTAGCGCACCCGGGCCAGGCCGTAGAGCGCCTGGACCGAGTCGGGTTGACGGCGCAGAACCTCTTCGAGCTCGGGCCGCGCGGCCGCCCAGTCCTGCTTGGCCGTGAGCGCCGTGGCGAGAATCAGCCGAGCGCGCACGGCGTCGGGATGCCAGCGAAGGAGGGCGCGAAGCTCGTCGACCGCCCCGTCGAGGTCGCCCATCATGTAGAGCACGAGCCCGAGCTCCTCCCGCGCTTCGAACAGGTCCGGTTGGAGCTGGGTCGCGCCACGAAATGATCGGGCGGCGGCGGCCAGCGCCGCGGGATCGCCGGTCGTCAACGACGCCCGGCCCTCCGCGAGGAGCTTTCGCGCCTGGACCTCTCGCGCCCGCAAGTCAGTCGATGAGCCCGGTTGCACCGATGCGGCGACCGCCGGGCCAGGAGTCGACGAGCGCTCGGCGCCGCTGGTCGCGCAACCGGCAGCGATGACGACGATGAGTGCCCAGCCGACGGCGGTCGTGCGCATAGGCAATTTTCGATGATAGCAAAGCGACGCGGAAGAACCGTGCGGCGGGAAGGGTCGTCGCGCCGCCTCGCGGACCATGCGAAGCGGCGCGACGACCGGGCTACGTGAGATCTAGTTGCACGCCTCGAAGAGACCCGCGGCGCCCTGACCGCCGCCGACGCACATCGTCACCACGCCGTAGCGCGCCTTGCGCCGCAGCAGCTCGTTGGCGATGGTGCCGACCATGCGCGAGCCCGTCATGCCGAACGGATGGCCGATCGAGATCGAGCCGCCGTTGACGTTGAGCTTGGCCGGGTCGATGCCCAGACGATCGCGGCAGTAGACGACCTGCGAGGCGAACGCTTCGTTCAGCTCCCACACGTCGATGTCGTCGATCTTCAGACCATGCCGCTGGAGGAGCTTCGGCACCGCGTACACGGGCCCGATGCCCATCTCGTCCGGCTCGCAACCCGCGACCGCGAAGCCCCGGAACACGAGCTTCGGCCGGATGCCCAGGGCCTTGGCGCGGTCCATCGACATCACGAGCGTCGAGCTGGCGCCGTCGGAGAGCTGCGACGAGTTGCCGGCGGTCACCGTGCCCTGGCCGGAATCTTTGTCGAAGTGCGGCGGCAGCTTCAGGAGCCCTTCGAGCGTCGTGTCCGGGCGGTTGCACTCGTCCTTCTCGACGTAGTACGGCTCCTGACTGGTGATCTGGCCTTGCTTGTCGAGGATCCCGCGCGTCACGTTCATCGGCGCGAGCTCTTCCTTGAAGAAGCCTTCCTGCTGGGCGCGCGCGGTGCGCTGCTGGCTCAGGAGCGCGTAGCTGTCCTGCGCCTCGCGGCTGATCTTGTAGCGTTTGGCGACGACCTCGGCCGTGTCGCCCATCACCATGTAGATGCCCGGGAGATGCTCCTTCACCCACGCGTTCGGGTCGCTGTCGCGCTTGCCCATCGTGATCGACTCGACGCCGCCGCCGATGACCGCGTCGGCGCCGTCGTTGATGACGTAGTTCGCGGCGATCGCGATCGACTGAAGCCCAGAGGAGCAGAACCGGTTCAGGGTGAGGCCGGCGATGGACACCGGCAGCCCCGCCCGCATCGCGGCGACGCGCGCGATGTTGTGGCCCTGCGAGCCGTGCGGCTGGCCGCAGCCCATGATCACGTCCTCGACCTCTTTCGGGTCGAGCTGTGGCACCTTGCCGAGCACGTCCTTGAGGGTGTGGGCGGTGAAGTCGTCGGGACGCGTCATGTTGAACGCGCCGCGGAACGACTTGGCGAGCGGGGTCCGCGAGCTGGCGACGATGACGGCTTCTCTCATGTAAGTCTCCCTTTATAGGCGCGCACTACTAGTTGATAGCCGCGGTGCACATGATCTCGACGAGATATTTCGGCGAAGCCAGCCGTGCCTCGACAGTCGCGCGCGCCGGCGTGTTGGCGGGATCGACCCAGGCGTCCCAGGCCGCGTTCATGTCGCCGTAGACGCCCATGTTGGCCACGTACACGGTGGCCGCGAGAAGCTTCGACTTGTTGCTCCCGACCGCCGCCAGCGTCTCGTCGATCTTCTTGAGGATCTGCTGGGTCTGGCCCTTGGCATCCGCCGAAGGATCGGCCGCCACCATCCCGGCGAGATACACGGTATCGCCGTGAACGACCGCCTGGCTCAACCGAGGTCCGACACCGTGCCGCTTGATCGCCATCGCGTGATCCTTTCCACTCCGGAAATGGGGGTCCTTGAGGGTACCGCAGATCATACTCCGAGCCGGGGCGAGGATAAACTCGCCTTGCACCGGCCTCGGGCGGTCGGTAGAGTCACCTTCCATGAGCATCGTCAACGACTTCGAGAAGGCCTTCAACAAGCAGGACGTCGGCGCGCTGGTCTCGTGCTTCACCGAGGACGCGAGCTACCGCGACAACTTCTACGGCGAGCACCGCGGTCAGGCGGGGCTCCGCGCGATGTTCGAGCGGATGTTCCGCGAGGGCCGCGACTACCACTGGGCGATGGACACGGTGGTCGAGGCCGGGAACAAGGCGACGGCCGAGTGGACGTTCGGCTACGTCGTGACCGACGCGGTGCCGCGGAGCACCGGGCGCAAGATCGGGTTTAGGGGCATGAGCCTCTTCGAGCTCGAGCGCGGCAAGATCGCGGTCTATCGCGAGTACTTCGACGTCGGCCAGGCGCTCCTGCAGCTGGGCTTCGCGCCGGAGGCGCTCACGAAGGTGCTGCGGCGCAAGCTCGAGGGACACTGAGATGGCACTCGATCGCGCGAAGCGGCAGGCGCTGATCCAGCAGTACGCTGACGGGCCCGCTCGGCTCCGCGCGGCGCTTGCCAAGGTGCCGACGCAGGCGCTCAAGTGGCGTCCGGAGCCGAAGGAGTGGTCGGCCCACGAGGTGATCTGCCACTGCGCCGACTCGGAGACCAACGCGTACGCGCGCATCCGGTTCCTGGTCGCCGAGAAGAGCCCGAGCATCCAGGGCTACGACGAGGCCAACTGGGCGCGGGTCTTCACGTACCACGATCTGCCGCTCGAGCCCGCGCTCGCGGTGGTCGACTCCGTGCGCGCGACGACGGCCGCGCTGATCCGCGGCCTGCCCGACGAGGCGTGGACGCGCGTGGGGACTCACACGGAGTCGGGACGCTACGGCGCCGAGGACTGGCTCTCGATCTACGCCGACCACCTGGAAAACCACGCGCGACAGATCGAGAACAACCTCGCGCTATGGAAATCGCAGCAGCCGCGCTAGCGCGCCGCTCGGCGCTCAACCACGCTCGCTAGCGGTCAGCCCCGCACGAGCAGCACGAGCCCCGAGAGCAGGATCAGCAGGAACACCAGCCGGCGAAAGCGCCGCTGGTCGACGCGCTCGAACATGAGCGCGCCGGCGACGGCGCCGGCCAGCGCCGGTACCGCGAATCCGAGGCTGAGCCGCCACACCTCGCGCGTCAGCAAGCCCGCCCACCAGTAGCCGACGAGGATCGCGCCCTGGTTCACGACGAAGAACGCCTGGAGATTGGCCTTCACCGCACGGGCGCTCCAGCGCTGCGTCGCCGCGTAGAGC
>DATEMW010000536.1:0-5807 GCA_035275385.1 Candidatus Methylomirabilota bacterium
GAGCTCCCACGCCGAGGCGTTGTCGAAGGTGAGCTTGCGCACCGCCTCTTCCAAGCTGAACGCCTGCCGCGCGCGCACCCAGTAGCTCAGCAAGTGCGTCTGCAAGGACGAGCCCATCTCCTGGCAGACGTGCGCGCCGGAGTCCGAGAACGTCGCGAGCGTGCGCGGGTGGCGCAGCATGCCGAGCACGTGCTCGGGGTCCTCGTTGACGAGCGGCTGGACGAACACCTGATCGTCGTTCTCGAGCACCAGGTCGATCATGACGTCGACCGGATGGCGGCGGCGCTGCTCCGACAGCTGGGCCACCGTCGGATCGTTCCAGTCGACGCCCTTCATCACGAAGAGGTTCCCGTAGTCGGGCCGACGGGGGTCGGTCGTGGCCGCGCCGCCCCCCTGGAACACGTTGTCGCGCGGCTTCATGCCGGCTTCCTCGGCGACCAGCCGGCCACGGGTCGCCGGGTCGGCGAGTCGCCGCTTCTGCTCGGCGAGCGGCAGATCGCGGAGCTCGCGCCACGCCGGCAGCACGTCGAACGGCAAGTACGACTTGAGCGAGAAGATCGCGTTGATCGAGCGCGTGGTGGTCTGCCCCCACATCCGTGCGCCCGCCGCCGCGCACTCGTCGATGAACTCGAGCTGATAGGTCCACGGATTCGGGCGGTCGCCCTGACGGCTCGAGAGCGTGCCGAACATCATCGGCCGCCCGGTCTCGAGCGCCAGCTGCTTGAGCCGCGCGAGGAATCGGCGCTGTGCCTCACCGCCCGAGATGTCCGGGCCCACCTGGAACACGCCGGCGTTCAGCTCGGCCATCGCGCCGACCAGGCGACCGAGCTCGCTCCAGTCCGCGATGCGGCTCGCCACCGGCGTGTTGTCGGGCGTGACGTGCGTGGTCGCTCGCGAGCTCGAGAAGCCCATCGCGCCGGCGCGCATCGCCTCCTTCACGGCCGCCGCCATCCGCGCCAGATCGTCCTCGGTCGCCAGCTCGGTGAGCGCGCGCTTGCCCATCACGTACATGCGCAGAGCCGAGTGGCCGATGTACGCGCCGTAGTTGATAGCCTTCGGCAGCCGATCGACCGTCGCCAGGTACTCCGGGAAGGTCTCCCAGGTCCAATCGATCCCGGCCATCATCGCCTCGGTCGGAATGTCCTCGACCGCGGTCAGGCAGCGCGCGAACCATTCGCGTTGGTCTGGCGGGCACGGCGCGAGCGCGAAGCCGCAGTTGCCCATGATCACGGTGGTGACGCCGTGCCAGCAGGAGCAGCTGCCCATCCGATCCCACGCCACCTGAGCATCCATGTGGGTGTGACCGTCGATGAATCCCGGCGCGACGATCAACCCGTCGGCGTCGATGGTGCGCTCGGCAGCCGCCCGGATGCGCCCGATCTCGACGATCGCGCCGTTCCTGACGCCGACGTCACCGCGAAAGCGAGCGGCGCCCGAGCCGTCAACGATGGTGCCGCCGCGTATCACGAGATCGAGTGCCATGAGCGTCTCCCCTCAGTCTGTCGGTCGCGTGGCGACGCGCCGGCTAGGCCGCGGCGTCGTCGCGCTCGCTCGCACAGTCGCGAGCAATACCGTAGAGGATCAGCAGTATCGGCAGCAAGTACATGTGGGCGCCGCTCCACATGAGCCCGCCGCCCACCATCTGATCGTCGACGGCGCTGATCCCGAGCGTCGCGGCCACGCGCGCGTAGTGAGGATAGAAGGCGCGCTCCGGCACCGCGAGCAGCATGCCGAGCGCGGTCGCCTGCGCGGTCGCGGCGAGCAGATACACGATCTGCAGGCCCGGGTGCAGGCGCGGCGCCAGCCGGGGCGCCGGCCTGATGATCGGCCACCAGAACAGGAGCGCCGTACCGAAGAACGTCACGTGCTCGACGGCGTGCACCAGCTCGTGCTCGGCCGCGAGATCGTAGAGCACCGGGATGTGCCACACCCATATGGCCAGGACGTGCAGCAGACCGGCCGCCGGCCAGAACGTCATCGCCGACAGCGCGAAGCGCATGCGCGCCGTGCGCCGGAAGGGCGCGGCGAGCCACCGGCGGGCGCCCCGGGGCACTCCCCACAGGACGAGCGGCAGCGGGTTTCCGAGCAGCAGGAGCGGTGCCGCCATCATGGTCAGCAAGAGGTGCTGAGCCATGTGGGCCGAGAATCGCTCGGCCGCCAGCTCGTCGAGGGGCGTGAGCAGCGCCCCCGCGACGAAGGCGAGCCCCAGCACGTACGACGCCGGACGCCATACCGGCGGCGCGTACCCGGCGACGCGTAGTCGATGCCACCCTCGTACGTAGGCGGCCGCCGCCGCGACGAGGACCAGCGAGAGGAGGGTCTTGAGCGTCGCCTCAACCATCGTTCGGTATCGCCCCAGAGGAAGTTTCGGCCCGCGCTTCGCGAGCTGTCAAGCGACCGCGCCCATCTTTGATGCTCCCAGAAACATATCAATCCGCGGATTTGACAGGCGATCCCGGGGCGGCTTAGGTTGACCCCAGCAGCGACACAGCCGAATCCGAGGAGCGTGAGCATGCGCACCTACTACGACATCGACCTGACGAGCCGCCGGATCACCCCGCGTGAGCTGCATGGCGAGGAGATCGTCAGAGCCGGCCGCTACTGGATCGCCCGGACGCTCCTCGATCTGGGTGCGGCCACCGTCGACCCGCTGTCGCCGGCCAACCCGCTCATCTTCTCGGCCGGGCCGTTCGCCGGAACCAGCTTCTCGAACGCCAATCGCACGAGCGTCGGCTGCAAGAGCCCGCTCACCGGCGGCATCAAGGAGGCCAACGGCGGCGGCAGCTTCAGCTACGGCCTTGGGCAGCTCAAGGTCGCGGGCTTCACCCTGCACGGCGCGGCCAGCAGCTGGGTCGTCATTCATTTCAAGAAGGACGGCACGATCGAGTTCGACGACGCTTCGCCGTACCTCGCCAAGGGCAACTTCGAGGCGCAGCAGATGCTGCACAAGAAGTACGGGCGCAAAGTGACCATCGGGCTGTGCGGGCCGGTCGGGGAGTATCAAGGGCTCCTGGCCGGCATCTCGTTCAGCGACAAGGACGGCCGGCCGGCGCGACTGTCCGCGCGCGGCGGCGTCGGCGCGGTCATGGGATCCAAGAAGGTGAAGGCGATCGTGGTCGACCTCGACAAGATCCCGCCGTTCACCGACGCCAAGAAGGTCAACGCCGCGATCAAGGACTACGCGAAGATGCTGCTGGCCGACTCAATGGTGACGAGCTTCTATCAGAAGATCGGCACCATGGGCATGGCGGATCTGCAGAACGCGCTCGGCGGCCTGCCGGTTCGAAACTTCAGCGCCGGCCAGCAGGTCGACGTGGCGGCCGGCGGAAAGTTCCAGATGGGCGGCGAGCACATCAGCAAGCTCAACGTCTCCCGCGGCGGCGAGCACACCCACGCGTGCATGCCGGGCTGCGTGATCCAGTGCAGCAACGTCTACGTCGACGCCAGCGGAAAAGAAGTCGTCTCGCCCGTCGAGTACGAGACCCTCGGCCTGCTCGGAACGAACTGCGGCTTGAGCGACCCCGATGAGCTCGCGCAGATGAATTTCCTCGCCAACGACCTGGGCGTCGACACGATCGAGCTCGGCGCAACCCTGGCCGTGCTGATGGAGGCCGGGCTCGGCGCCTTCGGCGACGTGAAGTTCATGGCCGACTGCATGGCCGAGATGCGGCAGGGCACCGACAAGGGTCGGCTCTGGGCGCAGGGCACGGCGCGCGTCGGCGCCCACTACAACGTGCAGCGCGTGCCCGTGATCAAGAAGCAGGCGATCAGCGCCTACGACCCGCGCGTGGTCGAGGCGACGGGCGTCACGATGATGGCGACGGCGCAAGGTGCCGACCACACCGCCGGCAATCTCCCGCGGCTCAAGACGCGCGAGATGAACGCCGAGCAAATCGTCGAGCAGAGCCTGGCCCACCAGGCGCGCGTGGCGGCCAACGACTCGCTCGGGCTCTGCATCTTTGGCATGAGCGTGACCAATCCGAACACCGAGTTCCTCGTGAACGCGATCAACGCCGCGCACGGGACCAGCCTCACCAAGGACTTCTTCGAGCCGCTCGGGCGAGACGCGCTGCGGCTCGAGTACGAGTTCAACCGCCGCGCGGGGTTCACCGAGAAGGACGACGAGCTGCCGGCGTTCTTCTACACCGAGGCGCTGCCGCCGACGAATCACGTAGCGCGATTCCACGGATCCGACGTGCACGCGATGTACGAGCGGCTGCCGGCGCCGGCCGCGCTCTCCTGACCGGGACGCGCTCTGGCGGGCGCGTCAGCTACTTGGAGGCGGTTCGGAGGGGCTCAGGGGCAGCAGCAAGGTGAAGAGGCTGCCCCTGCCCTTGACGCCTTCGCTGTCGACGCTGATCTGACCGCCGTGGAGCTCGACCAGCTTGCGCGTCAGCGCGAGGCCGAGTCCTGTTCCTTCCTGCTCGCGCGCCGAGAGCGAGTCGCCCCGCTCGAACTTGTCGAAGATCCGGGTCTGGTCGTCCGGCAGGATGCCGATGCCGGTGTCGGCCACCCGGATCCGTAGCCAGGAGCCGCCGCCGGGATCACCGGGCAGGACGGTGTCGGCGGTCACCGTGACGTGGCCGCCCTGATCGGTGAACTTGATCGCGTTGCTGAGCAGGTTGTAGATCATCTGCTTCACGCGCATCCGGTCGGCGGTGATCGCGGGCAGCGGCTCCTTTACCTCCACCGTCACCGTGATGTTCTTCTGCTGCGCGAGCGAGTGCACGACCCCGACGACCTCCGGGATGTCGTCGGCGACGGTGACCCGCGCCATGTCGAGGGTCAAGTGGCCGACGTCGCCGCGTGCCAGATCCAGCAAGTCGTCGACGAGCCCGCGCAGGTGGCGCCCGCCGACCAGGATCGACCTCAGATACTCCATCTGGCGCTCGTTCACGTCGCCGTAGGTCTTGTTCGCGAGCACCTGAGAAAAGCCGATCACGGCGTTCAGCGGCGTGCGGAGCTCGTGACTCATCGAGGCGAGAAACTCGCTCTTGGCGCGGCTGGCCCGCTCGGCCGCCACCTTGGCCTGCATGAGCGCCGCGGACTGATCGGTGAGCTGGCTGATGTGGAGCTGGGATTGGGCGTGGAGGCGCGCGTTTTCGAGCGCAACCAGGAGCGCCAGACCAATGGCCGCACCCAGCGCGATCAGCACGCCCGTCCACGTGCGGGCCTCGAGGCGCGCGGCCTCGGCCTGCGCGACGAGCACCCGCGTGTGGATCGCCGCCATCAAGCCGTCGAGGCTCTCCTGCACCGCCTCGGTCAGCGCGCGCGCTTCGGTGTTGGTGAGGGCCAGCGCCCGTCCTCGATCGCCTCGCCGGAGGAGCTCCTGCTCGGAGCGCACGACGGCGCGGTAGCGCTCGAACGCCGAGCGCGCCGCGGCGAGATGCTTGGCCTCGCGCGGGCTCTGCGCGTACTCGGCGAGCCGGTCGAGGTCCTCTGTTACCCGCGCGGCCCGCTCGGTCCACGCCTGCTCGTAGCCGGGATCGCCGAGCACCAGGGCACGGAGCTCGAGGCGCACGAGCGGCGCGATGGCCTCGCGGGTCGAGGCGGCCAGACGCACCGCGGGAACCGTGCGGGTCGCGATCTCTCGATTGACGGATACCAGGTTGCCGACGGCGTGGAAGCTCAGGTAGCCGACGACCCCGAGGACGGCGATGACGAGCAGCGAGATGACGAACGGCTTCGCCGCCAGCCGCGTGCCGAAGAGGTTCGTTATCGTGCGCACTGCTCGAACACGAGCACCATGGTGGGGTTCCTTGCGTCAGGATGACGCAAAACACAGACCATTTCCGGACCATATCGCC